>CAZCXL010000001.1:0-31699 GCA_964502625.1 uncultured Planctomycetales bacterium
CCGTGATGCGTGAAACTCACCTCCGCGCCGGCAGCGGCGAGAGCGCGCACCACAGCGCGGCCGATTACGCCACTGCCACCTGTCACCAAGGCCGAACGCAGCGCGAGAGGATTCATCTTGCGAGACCGGCCGGCGCGCGACACAAGAGGCGATGCCGTCCCAGCAGCGCCGCGCCGTAGGCGCCAGCATATTCGGCGTCTGGATGTAGCATCACACTGACGCCAAGTTTGCTCTCCAGCGCGTGCACCAAGGCGCGATTCTTGGAAACTCCGCCGGTCAGTCCGAGGGGCTCCTCCACTCCAACTTGACGCACCAATGAGGCCAGCCGATCGGCGATGGAGGCATGGGTTCCCTGCAGAATGTTGGGAATGGATTCGCCGTTAGTCACGTGGTTGATCACTTCGGACTCTGCTAGGACCGCGCAGATCGAGGAGATCTCGCACGGATGTGCGGCTTGCAGCGCAAGAGTGCTGACGTCTTCCAGCTCGATTTCCAACGCCCGCGCAACGCGCTCGACGAATCGCCCCGCGCCGGAGGCGCATTTGTCGTTCATGCGAAAGCCCGCCACCCTGCCACTGGGCAGGGTGCGCACGGCGCGCGCATTCTGCGCGCCTACGTCGAGCAGAGTGCGCAAGTGGGGCATCAGAGCCACAGCGCCGCGCGCGTGACAAGTGATCTCCGTGATTTGTATCTGGCGTCCCGCAACTTGATAGCGACCATAGCCCGTGGCCGCTAGATATGCGATGTCTGTGCGCGGCACTTCGGCCAGCTCCAGCGCCGCCTCCGTCACGCGTTCGGCAGCCGCGTCGAGGTCGAAGTGGGTCATGGTTGCAGCGCGTCCGAGGATCTTGATCCCGCCCTGCGCCTCATCGGCTGCAATCACGATCGCCTTGGTCATGCGCGAGCCCACGTCGATTCCTACGACTACGCTCATTGCGTCACCTCCTGCGCGCGCGAGCCTGCTAGCGCGCGCTCCAGCGCAAAGATGGCTGCGCCGAGCGCCCCCATGAACTGACTGTCTTCGCAGACGTTCACCTTCATGCTGAGGCGTTCTCCGATTGCTTGAACCATGCCTGGATTGCGGGCAACTCCTCCCGTAAAACTCAACTCTTCCTCCAGCCCGACGCGGCGCAGTAATGACGCGCTACGACCTGCAATGGCGCGGTGCACGCCGGCCAAGATGTCCTCACGCTTGCGCCCGCGTGACAATTGATTGAGGATCTCGCTCTCGACGAACACCGTGCAGACGTTGGTGATCTTGAGTTGTACCGTGCTGTGCAGAGAAAGCGGCCCGATCTCAGCGACCTCCATTCCCATCACCTCTGCCGCCGCCGCGAGGAAGCGTCCAGTGCCCGCAGCGCACTTGTCGTTCATGCAGAAGTCCACGACTTCACCCTTCTCCGTGATGCGAATTGCTTTCGTATCTTGCCCGCCGATGTCAAGAATGGTGCGCGTGCCGGGAAACAGGTGGGCCGCACCTTTCGCATGGCACGAGATTTCGGTGATCTGCGCGTCGCCCGTGGCAACCCGAAACCGCCCGTAGCCCGTCCCCACGGTGTAGACGACCTCATGCGTTTCGATTCCCGCCTCCGCGCATGCGTGAGCGAGCACCTCTTCGCCTGCGCGAACGACGTCGGCTCCAGTCATGCGCAATCCGCGCCCGGCAATCTCGCCATTTTGGTCGAGGACGATGGCCTTGGTTTGAGTGCTTCCGATGTCGATTCCAGCGGCGTACATGACGAACTCCGGTGTTTCAGGCTTCCGCCGTCACACGGCGGTGTTCGAGGGACTCGAAAAACGCGTCAATGCGGTTCTTCATCTGTGCGTGCGCGAAATAGCGCGGGTCGGCGAGATCGCTCTCCACAAAAAGCGTCGGAATGTGGTGGTCGCGGATGAACTGCTCACGCAGATCGGCCTGTCCCACCGAAAATGACCGGCAGGACTTGACCGAGTGAATCACTAATGCGTCGGCTTCATACTCGGTGACGTACTGCCTCAACAATTGCGACCGCATCTCCCAATTGCGGTTGGTGTAGCAGCCGAGCATGTACTCCGCCATGGATTCAAAAGGCCGGTCAGGGTCGTGGCGGAAGCCAAGATCCCAGACCCCGCCCACCTTGGAGTAGGTGGACGCCACCGTCACCACCCCCCAGCGCTTGAACATCTCCCAGAAAGCGCGGAAATGCGGCCAGGCCGGCGGACCTTCCACCACCACCCGGAAGCGCTCTTCTGGCAGCGCGCCGATGCCGCGCTCCACGCGCTCTTGCACTTCTTGATGCAGCGCTTCGTAGTAGGCCAAGCATTCGGGAGTTCCGCGGAGGGTGTACATCGGTGCCATGAAGAACACCGCTTCAAAATATGCGTCCACCGGCGATGGGCGCCGTTTCGCGCTGTGCAGAACGTTCACCCAGAGGTCTTCGCAACGGGCCGTGCGCGCTATTGCCTCTTGATAGGCGGTTTCGTCGAAGGGTTTTCCGGTCACTCGCTCGCAAACTTTCACAAGTTCCCGCAGTTGCGCCTCGACATACTTCACCTCCTCCCGCGTGGGACCAGCAGTGCCGCGCAAATATGGCACATCCACTACCACCATCTCGGCGCCGTAGAATTCGGCAAGGGCCTCAAACCAGCGCAGATAGGTGGCGCACCCCGCATAGTTGCACACCAACAGGTCCGGCGGCGGCAGCGAGACGCCCTGCGGCATGTGGTTGCCCTTCAACATCATGCCGATGTCGTTCTTCACGTAACCGCAGACGTCGCCAGAATAGCCAATGTCCTCGGCGGCAAGAATGTTGGCGCCGGCGACCTTCTTGATGCCGCACTGCAGTGCGTTAACCTCCGGAAACACGAGGTGCATGCCGCAGGCTTGCAGTAGTTCCCCGATGTTTCCTGAAATGAACAGGTAGGCGACCTTCTCACCGCGCGCCGGCGCCTGTTCTACGTGCTGGTACCAATCCGCCAGCATGTCCTTTTGGAGCCGCTGGCCGGCGCCCTGATGTAGGAATGCCTGAGTCATGCCATTGCCTCCTCAGAAAAGAACAAGATGGATTCCGAAAAGGTCTCGGCTTGGGTGCGAACTGAGTCGAAGCTGCCCATTTTCTCCTCGAATTCAACGGTCACGTATGGGATGCCTTCGCGCTCGAGCGCGCGTTTGTGCAGAACGTAGTCATAGAAGGCGGGCTCGCAGAACTTGGCAATGCAGAACATCACGCCTTGCGCTCTGGAGTCGCGCACCCGCTCCAGCAAGCGCAAACTGCGTTCTGAGGGGGTCGCGTGGCGCACCACCGAACCTTCCGCGTGGTCAAAATATGCATCGACCAAGTCCTGCCAAGGATCGCTGCTGCGTGTGAGCGGTTCCTTGAACCAGCGCAATCCGCGACCGAGGTCTGAATCCACCACAAAGATGTGGGCTTGGTCGCACACGCGCAGCAATTCGAGCGCGGGCTGTTCGCAGAAGGAACCCTCCAGCACCACCCGAACGCCGTCTTGCGGCCTGCATTCGCGCGCCTGCAGCATACTTAGCACCTCACGCAGGACGCGGTTGTGCTCGATGGGATCACGCAATCCGCCGGCGCGCACCAGAATGTACCACTCCTCCAGCGACAGGCGCCAGGGTTCGAGTGCGCGCACCGCACTGAGTTCCCGCAGCAACCCCCGCTGCTCCTCGAAGATCTCCAACGCGTGAGCGAGATCTTCGTCGCGCACCGTACGCCCCGTGAGTTTCCCGACCTCGCCTGCAAGTCGCTTAAGTTCCGATCGGTAGTGTCTGCGCCCAACCGCACTGATCAAGTTTTGCGGGTAGTGCAGATAGTCCACAAATTGAGACGGGAAATTGCGCTTCCACACTCCGGAGAGGTTTCGGGCGACGTCGCACAGGGATCCGAACAGCATTCCATCCAGGAATTCGAGTCGGTTAGTGAGTCCGAGCTCAAGGGTAGATCGCGAAATCGAGCAGATGAATGATTGAATGCGCGCATCGGCGTGCTCAACTTCGATGCGCTCGCCGCCGCCCCAGAGCGCGACTGGCAGCGCGCCGGCGGCATAGATCACTTCTTGAGGCACGTACACCGGGAAAAACCCCACGCAAGCGCGGTCAGCCGCAGCCTCCTTCCAATGCCGCACGGAGTGATACCCCAGATCAAGAAGTTCGGATTTGGCCTGGCTCAGGTGTTGCTCAAGGATGCTCATCGATGACTCCAGCGTGGAGCGCGCTTTTCGAGGAATGCAGTAAGCCCTTCGCGCGCGTCCTGCGTCGCCATCAAGGGCCCGAGGTATTGGCGCTCCAACTCCGGCAGCACCTCTTGCAGGGCTCTGCGCCAGGGTGCGCGCGCGGCGTAGCGCGCTTGCCGCAGCGCAGCACCGGAGAGGGACTGTGCCTGGTCTTTAATCCATTGAGCCACCATTTCGTCGAGATGATTTTGGCTGACGATGTGCTCCACCATTCCCAAGCGATGGGCCTCAATCCCGGACAAGACGCGGCCGCTCGTCACCAAGTCGAGTGCCCGAGCGGCGGACATGCGCAGAGGAAGCAATGCCGCCGCGGCCGGAGGAAACACGCCGAGCTTGATCTCCGGACAACCGAGCGTGGCATCCTCCGCAGCGATGATCACGTCGCAGGCGAGCGCAAGCTCTAGTCCCCCGCCCAAGCAACGGCCACGCACGCTGGCGATTACCGGCGGGAGGCGAGGATCCCCGAGCATGCGCAGCAGCGAGTGAAACTCTGGGAGCATCTGCTCTACCTGACCAGGGAGATGCTCGTCAACACTGGCGCCGTAGCTGAAGTGGGCGCCGCTGCCGCGCAGCACGATCGCTCGGAGTTCCAGCTCGGTGGTGAAAATCTCAAGCTGCTCTTTGAGCCGGCCTATTAGAGATCGATCGAGCAGATTAGCCGGAGCCGGACCAAGCTCCAGCAAGGCCGCTGCGCCACCGCTGATGCGCCTCGTTTCGAGTCGCAGGTCTTGCATCATGAGTCGTTCTCCGCGGCCTCGCCCGCCCACGGCGCGAACCGACGCATGAATGCAGGATCTTCCCAACTCCCGCCCTCGGCCAAAGCACGGCGCATTTCGAGGAAGTCGGCCTCCCGTTGCTCACGCGGCGCGCGATGAAAAGTTCGGAAGCCGGCCAGCGCTTCGGTCATCATGTTGAGCGCCAGCCACGCCCGATTCCCCTCCCGATTGCGATCCCAGTGCGCAAGCTTATGGCGCCGCAAATTTTCAAGTGTGTAGGTGGTGCAATCCGGCATGGTGTTGGCTAACTTCCAAGCCAACGCCTCCACCTCCCGGTCCAGCAGGGTGAAATCGGTGGAGCAGCGCGCAAGCAGCGCCTTGGCTTCATCCTTTGCGGCTCCCGTTTTGAGCGTTCCCCAAAGAGGACGACCCCACGCGTCGTATTCGGTCCGAGTCACCACGAGTGGATTGGGAAGATACTCCCCGTCCAACAGCGTCACCGGCGCGAGGCCATTGATCAGCCCATAGCCGAAAGCCTGATGCGCGGTCCACGGCTCGCAGAGTGTGCAAGACTCAACCGCCCTCGCCCAACCGACGTAAAGCGGAAGAAAATCCGTCGAACCGCCGACCGGAGCCGAACCGTGCTTCGGGCCGGCCTGGCCAAATCGCGCAGTGTCGGCAGCGATCGAGAAGTCACAGGCCAGGCCAAGCTCCTGACCGCCTCCGATGCGCATGCCGTTGACCCGATTGATCACCGGCTTGTCGCACTCGAGCAATGCCGATACTAGGTCGTTGAATAGGCGCATATAGCGCCGGTACTCATCGGGACGCCCGCTGTAATGCTCGCTGTATTCGGCGGTGTTTCCGCCCGTGCAAAAAGCCCTTTCGCCCACTGCTGTGAACACCACTGACGAAACCTCCGGATCGTTCGAGGCCCGACGCAACTCGAGAATCAAGTCAGCAAGCGTGCGAGTGGTGTAAGAGTTGAGCTGCTGCGGATTGTCGAGCCAGATCCAGCAGTTGAAGATGCCCTCCACCGGACAACCGCGAACATCGAGCAGAGGGCGCTTTTCGCTGCGCAGCAATGCAGGCAACGACTCCGAAGCGAGGTCGTGATTCAGAAATGACTGTTTGATGGTGGTGAACACGGTCATGGCACGAGGATGGGGCGTTCGGGAATGCGGTGTGCGCGCACTTCTTCCAACACTTCGTTGACGGCATCCATTGGAAATTGCTTCACGAAGGGTTTGACCTGGATGGCTCCCGAGCGAATGAGTTCCAGCGCAGGCGCGTAGAGTTGCGGTCGGCAGCCCCAATTGCCGAAGGCGTCTGCATCGAATGCCATCAGATTGCTGAGGCGCACCGGCACGCGGTCGAGGCAAAAACCCACAATGCCGATGACTCCGGCCGGAGTCAGCAGGGACCAAGCCAGTTCCTGTCCCGCAGGAGAGCCACTCATCTCCAGGATTTTGAGTCCCACTTCCGGCAGCCCAGCCTCGCGACAAGCGGATTGCGCAGCAAGCCGCGCAGCCCTGGCGTCCAAGCCGCGGGTGTTCACGACCCTTTCCGCGCCGAAGCATTGCGCGCGCTCAAGCCGGGCTTCGTCCACGTCCACGACGACCACCCGCGCTCCGCGCGCGCGCGCGATTTGGATTCCGAAGGAGCCGATTCCGCCCGCGCCGATCAACACCACTCCGTCACCGTTCGCGACGCCTGCGCGCTCGATGGCTTGGAAGGGAGTGGTGATTGCGTCTGCCAATACCGCCACGTCCGCAGCGGTCACGCCGGCGGGCAGACGATCAGCCTCCACGAGCCAGCGCGCCGGAGCGATCAAGTGGGAAGCAAACCCTCCATGGAAGTCATTGCCGGGCATGCTCTGATGCCGACATGCGTTCTCTCTCCCTGCGCAGCAGAGTTCACATGCGCCGCAAGGAAGCACGGCGGGCAACACAACCGTTTTATTGAGCCACGCTTCCGTGCCTGCTCCAGTCATCACGACCCGACCGGCAACTTCGTGGCCCAGCGCCAATGGCAGCGAGTGCCGCGTGCGCACTCCACCGAACAGGAATCCGAGATCGGTGTGGCATACGCCGCAGCCTTCCACGGCAATGACCACTTCCTGAGGACCGGCCCGGAACTCCGAGACACTTGCGCGCTCCAGGGGCGCGCCCGTTGATGTCATCAGCCATCGGTATCCCGCGCTGTTCAGTCCCACGGGATTCATCTCAATACAATTCCCAGAGTAGAGCAATTAGTTTCCCTTTTTTCTTATATTATGGGAATTATATTTCCCTTCCCTCCTCACGCAGCCCCCTCCACAGGGAGGCTGCCAGAATGCTCCACATGGAGTGGCTCGGGAGACGGCTGGCGGGCTACCTCTCGAAGCCCAGCAAACGCGCGGCACGGCTGGCCACGTGTTCTCCGGAACAACTCGCCGCTGCGCTCCGCAAAGGTGACGTGCTCTTGGTGGAAGGCTCCAGCCGCTTCAGCTCGGCGATCAAGTATCTCACGCAATCCACTTGGTCGCATGCTGCGCTCTGCATCCAGGATTGCGCACCGGACGCAGACTGCCTCTTGGAGGCGGATCTGATGGCGGGTGTGCAACTCGTGCCCTTGAGCCGGTACGCGACCAGGCACACGCGCATCTGCCGTCCGGTGGGACTGAGTGCGCAAGAATTGGATGCCGTGGTCGCGCAAGCGAAGGCACGATTGGGTCAGCAATACGACTTGCGCAACGTCTTCGACCTTGCGCGCTGGCTGATCCAGCGGCCACCCGTGCCGGAGACTTGGAAGCGGCGATTGATCGCCCTAGGCAGTGGGGATCCGACGCGCGCCATCTGCTCATCATTGATTGCGCAAGCATTCCAGTCGGTGCATTACCCCATCTTGCCTGACTTCTCGCCCGCCGTCGCGGACGGCTCGGCGGAAGCCATGGAGATCTTGAACATCCGCCACCACAGCCTGTTTGCGCCGCGCGACTTCGACATCTCTCCCTATTTTGAAGTGGTGAAGCCGAGTCTGGCGCAGGGATTCGACCCGCATCAATTGCACTGGCTGGACGCAGCGCCTACCGCGCAGTAACCCGGCTCACCACGCCGGTGCAGCCGACTCCAGAACCAGCTCCACTCCCCCGATGGGGTGCGGCACGACCAGCCGCACGGCATGCAAACCAATGCTCGCATCAGGCAGCGGTTGCTCTGCGCCATATTTGAGATCGCCGGCCAACGGCAAGCCCAGCGCGGAACAGGCCATGCGCAATTGATGCGGCCGCCCGGACTCCGGCACGAGCTCCAAGAAAGTGCCGCGCACCGTGGCGCGCTCGATCCGCCAGCGCGTCCGCGCGTGTTTCGCGCGCTCCCATGCGGCCCGGGCTTCGGACACGGCACGCACGACATTGCGCTCCTCGTCTTTCACCAGCCACTGCTCAACCTCACCGGAGCCTTGCGCTTCGGCGCGCGGATTGCGCGCCTGACTCCATCCCCGATATTCCTTCAATATTTCGCCCGTGCGCCAAGCTGAGGAAAGCCGCGAGGCCGCCTTGCTGGTGCGCGCAAAGAGCAACACGCCTCCCACCGGACGATCGAGCCGATGCACCACGCCCAAGTAGACCTCGCCAGGCTTGGAGTACTTTTCCTTCAGATAGGCCTTGGCTGCGTCGAGCAGCGAGGGATCGCCGCTCGCGTCCGGCACCGTCGGGACTCCCGCCGGCTTATTCACGGCGAGCAGGTGATTGTCCTCGAAGAGAATGGTGAGTCTCATTCTCGGGTGAAGCGCGCGCAGAAGCCGCAAGGCAAGAGACGCGGCGCGCCGCGAGCGCCGGGACTCTGCTCCTCGGGTAAGGCCAACTCGCCGGTCTCGATCGTGCCAGGGCCGAAGTCGCGCAGCATGTTGGCAAAGGCTAGTGGCGAATAACCCACCGCATAGGCGGAGAGCACTGTGAAACTTCCGGAAATCGGCTCGAGCAGCGACGAACACGCCTCGAGTAGCGGGGCCAGACCGTGGTCCAACTCCCATTTCTCCCCTTTGGGGCCGCGTCCGTAGGAAGGAGGATCGGCCAGAATTCCGTGATAGCGCTGACCGCGGCGCACGTCGCGACGGGCGAAAGCCAGCGCGTCATCGAGCATCCAGCGGATGGCACTGGCATCCAAACCGCTCGCGCGCGCGTTCTCTGCCGCCCAATCCAAAGAAGTCCGCGACGCATCCACGTGCGTCACTTCCCAACCGCTCTTGGCCGCGAAGACGGAAGCCGCGCCCGTGTAGCCGAACAGATTCAGCAAGCGAGGCGCCGCGCCTTCCGGGAGGCGGGGCGCCAGCGCGGCCCGGCGCTCCTCCACCCAAGCCCAATTCACTGCCTGTTCGGGGAAAAGGCCGACGTGTTTGAAGGGTGTGGGACGAATCACGAGACAAGCCGGCTCGGTCCACCCCACCGCCACCTCGACCTCCCATTCCTCCGACACTGCGCCGCCGCGGCGCTCCCAGCGGCCGCCACGATCCGACTCACGCATGAAGACGAGTTCCGCGCGCCGCGTCCACTCTTCCGCCGCCAGGCGCGGGCGCCAGAGCGCCTGCGGGTCGGGACGGCGGAGCGTGAAGCGGCCGAAGCGCTCCAACTTCTCGCCGTTGCCGGAGTCGAGCAACGCGTACGCCGCGAATGGCGGATGCGGGAAGATCGCCAAGACGAGGAGACTACGCGCGCCGCTATCGTTTCGCTGGGCTGCTTCCTGGCCCACTCCCTGTTCCCGAGCCGATGACCCTCGTCTTCGTCGCGAAAGAGTCCCGTCCTGGCGAGCACCGCGTCGCTGCCACACCCGAGACCGTCGCCCGCATGATCAAAGCGGGACTGAAGGTGCAGGTAGCGGCAGGCGCGGGCGCAGGCGCGTTCATCCCCGATTCCGCGTTTGAGGCCGCCGGCGCCACGCTGGTGGCGCAAACAGCAGGCCTGGGCGCGGCCGATCTCGTGTTGTGCGTCGCCACGCCTTCACTCCAGGACACGCGCACCTTGCGCAAGGGCGCGATCGTGCTCGCCGTGCTCGAAGGCACGCGCCAACCGGAAGCCGCGCGCGCACTCGCGGATGCCGGCGCCACCGTCTTCGCGATGGAACTCGTACCCCGCACCACCAAGGCGCAGAAGATGGACGTGCTGTCTTCGCAGGCGAACATCGCCGGCTACAAGGCCGTGCTGATTGCCGCAGCGGCGCTGCCGAAATATTTTCCCATGCTGATGACCGCCGCCGGCACCGTGCGTCCCGCGCGCGTGGTCGTTTTCGGCGTGGGCGTGGCCGGACTGCAGGCGATCGCCACGGCGAAGCGGCTCGGCGCGATCGTGGAGGCCACCGACATCCGTCCCGAAACCAAGGAGCAGGTCGAATCGCTCGGTGCCAAATTCATCGAGGTCAAACCGGATGAAGGCGCCGCCGAGCCCAGCGTCTACGCCAAAGAGGCGAGCGAGGACTACAAGCGCCGTCAACGCGAGGCCGTGGCTGCGAGCGTCGCCCAAGCCGACGTCGTGATCACCACCGCGCAAGTGCCGGGCAAGAAGGCGCCGATTCTCGTGCCGGAGGAAATGCTGAAGGCCATGCGCCCGGGATCGGTGATCGTGGATCTTGCCGCGGAGCAAGGCGGCAACTGCCCGCTGTCACGCCCCGGCGAGACGGTGGTCCATCACGGGATCACCATCATCGGCCCGGTGAATCTGCCCTCCGGAACTTCCGTTCACGCCAGCGAGCTCTACTCGCGCAACGTGTTGGCGGCCGTTGAATACCTGGTTCCGGCGAAGGACAACGACGCACGCGCCATCAAGCTCAACCTCGAGGACGAGATCATCGGCGCTGCGGTTGCAATTCACGGTGGCCAGATTCGCCACGCCCCCACCTCCAATGCCTTCGGCGTTCCCGCTAAGGCCTGATCATGCTGATTCTGCTGCTCTTCGTGTTCTTGTTCGCGATCATCGCGGGCTTCGAAATCATCACCAAGGTGCCGCCCACGCTGCACACGCCGCTGATGTCGGGAGCCAACGCCATTTCCGGCATCACGGTGATCGGCGCGATCCTCTGCGCGCACCAGGAATATCCGACGGCCGCCAAAATCCTCGGCTTCATCGCGATCGTGCTGGCCATGATCAACGTGGTCGGCGGTTTCCTGGTCACGGATCGCATGCTGGGCATGTTCAGCAGCAAGAACAAGAAGGGGCGCTGAGCGATGAACCTCGTCGATCCGCTCTACCTGGTCGCTGCGCTGCTGTTCATTTTCGGCATCAAGCGCCTGTCGAAGGTGAAGACCGCGCGCAGCGGCAACGCGCTCGCTGCGCTCGGCATGCTGATTGCCATCATCGCCGTGGTGGCTTCGCCGGACAGCGGCGTCCATCTTGACTGGCCGTGGATGATGGGAGGCCTCGTGACGGGCACGGTGCTCGGCGCACTTCTGGCGCGGACCGTGAAAATGACGGGAATGCCCGAAATGGTGGCGCTCCTCAACGGGCTCGGCGGCGCTGCGTCTTTGCTGGTTGCGCTCGCCACCTTCTATGGGTCCTATCTTCATGCACCGGAGTTGACCGGCCTGCTGGAAGCCGGATTTCTCAAAGACACCGCCCCGGCGCGCGTCCCGGGCGGTGATCTCTCCGCCTTGGGCAGTGCGGTGTGGATGGGCGCCATCCTTGCCTCGGTCTTGATTGGCGGCATCACGCTCACGGGCAGCCTGGTGGCCATGGGCAAGTTGTCGGAGAAGATCTCGGGCGCACCGATCCTGCTGCCGGGACGGCACTTCATCGTCGGTCTCCTGTTCCTCGGCGCAATCGCAATCGGCGCGATGTCCGGATGGGAACTCACCGGCAACACCGCAGCCCTCGCGCTCCTGGTCACCACGATCATCGCTTGCGTGCTCGGCGTGCTCGCGGTGATTCCGATCGGTGGCGCGGACATGCCGGTGGTGGTCTCGCTGTTGAACTCGTATTCGGGCATTGCGGCCTCGATGGCGGGATTCGTGATCAACAGCCCGCTGCTGATCGCCGCAGGCGCGCTGGTGGGCGCGAGCGGCCTGATCCTCACCAACTTGATGTGCAAGGCGATGAACCGTTCGTTGCTGAACGTGTTGGTCGGCGGCTTCGGCGCTACTGCGTCCAGCGCAGGCGGCGGCAAGAGCGAGTACAAGACCGTTAAGTCCGCCGCCCCCGAAGAAGCGGCGATGATTCTTGCCGACGCCACCAGCGTGATCTTCATTCCGGGCTACGGCATGGCTGTCGCGCAAGCCCAACACGTAGTGAAAGAGCTCGGCAAAGAGCTCGAGAAACGCGGCGCCACCGTGCGCTACGCAATCCATCCGGTCGCCGGCCGCATGCCCGGACACATGAACGTGCTGCTCGCCGAGGCCGACGTGCCCTACGAGCAACTCTGGGAGATGGAGCGCATCAACTCGGAGTTCAAGAACACCGACGTCACCGTCATCATCGGCGCCAACGACGTGGTGAACCCCGCCGCGATTGACGATCCGCAGAGCCCGATCGCCGGAATGCCTATTCTCATGGCCCACGAATCGCGCACCGTGCTCATGGTGAAGCGTTCACTCTCTCCGGGTTACGCCGGCATCAAGAATCCGCTCTTCGAACGCGACAACACGCTGATGTGCTTCGGTGACGGCAAGGCCTTCCTCGACGACGTGCTGAAGGAACTCAAGTCGGCATGATCGGGAGCCTGCGCGCCGGGCTGCGGCTCGCGTGTGGGGGCCTTTGGCTGATCTTGATCACGCCGGTCGTCCTGCTGTCCGCTCTGCTCTCGATCGGCAGCCGCGGCCGGCTCGCGCGCAACGGCGCGCGCGTGCACTGGGTCTGGTCTCGCGTGCTGGGCTGGATCTTCGGGATCCGCATGCGCGTGGACGGTCCGCGCCCGCCGCGCGGCGCCTTCCTCGCGTCGAACCATCTCACGCACTTCGACATTCCCGTGCTTGCTTCCATTTTCCCGATGCAGTTCGTGGCCAAGGCCGAGATCGCGAAGTGGCCGCTGTTCGGACAACTCGCCCTCCTCGCCGGCACGATCTACGTGGACCGCGCTGATCGCGGCTCTACGCCGAAAATCGTGGCCCACATGAGCCGCTACCTCAAGCACAGCGCCAGCGTGGTGCTCTTCCCCGAAGGCACCTGCGGCAATGGCCTCGAGATCTCGCCCTTCAAAGCTTCCCTATTCGCTCCGCCCGTGGCATTGCAGTTGCCAACCGTACCGGTGGCGATCCGCTACGTGGGCGAGGGCGCAGTCTGGACCGAGGGATCCATGGCCTCGCACATGGCGCGCATGCTGCGCGGCAGGCGCATCGAGGTGGCGATCCGCTTCGGGGAGCCGATCCCTGCCGCCACGGACCGCAAGGCCCTGGCCGTGGAAGCGCGTCGCCGCGTCGCGGATCTCTACGCCACGCTGTAGGGCCTACGTTTCAGGCTAGAATCCAGGCATGCTCCGCACGACGTCTGCCTTGATCGCGCTCGCGGCTCTCACCGCTTGCAGCCAGACCATCCGCCAGGACGAGTCCGCCCCCAGCGGAACCGAATGCGCCTGCTGCGAAGACGGCGCGGACCTCCCGGCCTGGGTCGACGCACCGAACTTTCAAATCCTGTCGGAGCGCGTTGCCGCATCCGGCCCGCCCACTCTGGAATCCATCGCCAGCCTGCAGGCGCGCGGCTACGGCTTGGTGATCGATCTGCGCACGGACAACGAGCCCGGATTCGCCGCGGAACGCGCGGCAGTGGAGGCCGCAGGTCTCCGCTATATCCACATCCCGGTGGCCGGGATCGGCTTCGATCTCACGGACGCCGCCAAGTTGCGTGACGCGCTCGCGGACGCGCCGGAGGGCCACGTGCTGCTTCACTGCCGCAGCGGCGGTCGCGCGGGCGCGCTCTGGGGCCTGGCCCAAGGCTTCGATCAGGGCATGCTGCCCGCCGAAGCAGCGGCGCTCGCCAAAGAGAGCGGCCGGACCGTTTCCGATCCGGCCGCTGCGAAGGTCGCGACTGAACTTAATTCGGCAATCAAGCCGAAAAACTAGAAGTCGCGGCCGTTGCCGCCACCCGTGCGGCCCCGTGTCTGACCGCTGGTGGTATCGCCGCCGGTTTGGCCACGGCCGCCGCCACTGCCCCCGCCGAACCCGCGCCCGAAGTCGGAAAGTGAGGAGTAGGTCTCGACTTGAGCCGGAGTGAGGACTGAGCCCACGGCGGCCATCTCTTTGTTGCGGATCTCCGTCATCTGCTTGCCGATAGCCTCACGGTCCATGGTCATGCCACGACCATCTTGGAAGCCGGCGAACATGGCTTCACGGGCCGCCCACGACTCGGAGAGGGCCGAGGACACCACTTGGGACTGCGATGCGTCGAGTCCCATTTCCGTGGTCATGCGCTGGGTCAACTCGGCCACCCGCTCGGCGCGACGCGTCGCCCGCTCGGCCTCGCGCTCCGCGCGCTCCCGCTCCTCGCGTTGCACGATCACGGCTTCCACCATGGCATCCATTCCGGGTCCGGAGGGCATGTCTGCGAAGTTAAATGCATCGGCAGCGCCAGCTGGCTGGGCCAAAGCCAGCGCGCTCGGGTCCGGACGGCGAGAAGCGTTCAGGAGGCGCCCATTCAGGTCCTCGAAGGCCAACTGCTGCGCCGCGGCGCCGCTTTCCAGCTCCATGATCCGCTGATCCAGGGCCTTCAGGAGCGGGTCTGCGGCGTAGACGGATTCTGAAGCAGAGTGCTGGCTTGCCCCTCTGTCACTTCCGAGGAAAAGCGCACCAACCAGGCCGCCGGCGAGTCCGACGACAAACATGAGCAGGGTTCGGGCGAGATCGTTCATGGGACAGTCTGCGGAATGGCCTCCAGAGGAGAGACCCTCCAGGATACCGAACCCTTCCCAGCCCCCCGGGTTTCGGAGTTCTAGAATGCTCGACGCGATGGCCCAGCTGGCACTGCCCTCCTTCCGCTCCGCTGCCTGGGTGGCGGCGCTGGTCGCCCTCGGCGCGGGCTCCTGCCAAACCGAGCCGGTGCGGCTCTGGTCGCTCCGTGAAGCCGAAGCCGGCAGCCCCGAGCGCGCTGCCTACGACCGCCTGCAGACTGCGGCCGATCTGGCGAATGAATTCTTGGAGACCTCCGAATTTGCGCGCGGATTTCCGGCTGAGAGTGCACGCTTCACGCTCGACCACAGCGACGTCTTGATTCGTTTCCAGAATGAAGGAATCTGGCCGCTGCGCATCGAGTCCACGGGCTGGGCAGATCCGCGCACGGCCGTCGGCGACGGACTGCATCCCACGTCGCACGGATTCTTGTCTGCGCGTCGGACCGATCCGGATGCGACGGGAGATGGGACCTCGGACTCTGCGTTTCTCTTGCTGGACTCGCCCGCGATGGCCGCACTCTTGCTGCGACAGGCCACGACGATGCGTGAAATTCACGCGCGCGGAGAATTCGATTACTGGCTCAATTACGACCTGCTCGGACTCAACCCGAAGAGTGGTTGGGGTGAAGGAAACCCGGTGAACCTCCGCGCCGAGTCCGTGCAAGCCGCGTTCTGGCAGTGGTTCGAAGCGCGCTAAGCGCGTTCGGCTACATTAGGCCGAACCAGAAGGATACTCCCAGAGTCAGCGCGATCCATGTGATGATGGTGATGGGGACGCCGGCGCGCAGAAAGTCGGACGGTTTGTATCCGCCGGGACCGTAGACCATCAAGTTGACTTGATGTCCCCAGTGCGTGGCGAAAGAGAGCGAGGAACTGAAGGCCACGGTCAGGATGAAGGCGCGCACCAAGTTCGCCTGATCGAGATGCGGATGCAACTCGGCGAGGCGCTGTCCGGCGCGGATCGCGATGGGTGTCACCAGCACGCCAACCGCATTGTTGGAGACGATGTTGGTCAGGACGCCGCAGAGCAACGAGAGTCCGCCGAGCACGGCGACTGGTCCCCATGAATCCAATGCACGCACCAGAGCCGCTGCTGCCTGCGAAGCGAGCCCTGTGTTGGTCATCGCTTGGCCGAGACCAATCGTGCCGATGATGAAAACCAGAATGGGCCAATCCAGAGCACGATAGGCGCGGCGCGCGGTCAGACATCCACCCACCACGGCAGCGAAACCGCCTCCAATCGAGATCCACGGCAGCAAGCGCCCGGCGTGCCCGAGCGAGGCGGCCGTGAATCCAGCCATGACGGCCACGGTGATCGCGAGCGCGATGCGCGCCTTGTTGCGCAGCACCACCCAATTGTGTGCGCCAGTGAGTAGGAAGAATTCGTTGCTGGCGCGAATCCGCGCCCGCGAGTTTTCGTCGCCGATCACGAGCAGCAAATCGCCGCTGCTCAGCCGGAGCTTGGAGGCGCGCTCGCGAATGTGATGGCCGCCGCGCAACACGGCCAAAGTGACCACGCCGAAGTCGCGGAAGATGTGAAGATCTCCGATTTCTCGGCCGAGCATCGAGGAATGCGGCGCGACCGCGAGCTCGAAGAACTGCATGGTCTTGGAGTCGTAGCTCGTGTCATTGAAGAGTTTCAACCCGAGCGCGGTCTGCAATCCAGCGATCACGTCCACGTTGCCGCGCAGCATTACGACGTCGCCGGCCTCGATCGTCTCGCTGAAGTACGGCGGCCAATGCATGTCCTCGCCGCGCACGAAGAACAGCAGTTCCGCGCGCGAGCCTTCGAAGGCGTCACAGAATTTTCTGCCGAGCAACGGCGAAGTGGGGCCGATCACGAGCTCCGTGACGTATTCCCGCGCCTCGTCGCTGCTGATCATGGAACTCAGCGAATGTCGCACCGGAAACAGACGGCGCGCGAATATCGCCATCAGCACCGTGCCGACGACCAGCAGCGGAAATCCGATCGGCGCCATCTCGAACATGCCGATGGCGTCGTAACCCTCGCTCTCAGCCACACCGCTGACGAGCAGGTTGGTGCTGGTACCCACCAGAGTGCACATGCCTCCAAAGAGGGTTGCGTAGACCAGCGGCATCAGCAGCCGCGATGCCGCCAAGTGCGAACGACGCGCAAGATCCAGCACCACCGGCACGAAAATCAGCACCACGGCCGTGTTCGCCAGAAACGCAGAGATGATGCCAGCCACCAGGCCGATCACCAGCACGATCCTGCGCTCTCGGCCGCCAGTGGCTCCGGTGACCGCGCGCGCGATGAACTCGACCGCTCCGGTGCGCGAGAGGGCTTCTCCCAGCACGTAGAGGCCGGCCACCGTCATCACCGCGCTGTTGCCGATGTTCTCGAGCGCTTGCCGCGCGCCGAGCAGCATGGTGGCGGGCTCGAAACTCGGATCGAAGAAGCGCAGCACCTCGCCGCCAGCCACGAGGGCGCCGAGGATTCCCAGACCGACGGCGTCCAGAGAGGCCTTCTCTGTGAACAGAAAAAATAGGGTGAGCGCGGTGACCGCCAACACCAGGATCGCCGCGGGACTCATGGTCCGCTCATGCTAGCGGAGACGGCCTAGAGCAACCCGGTCATCCACGGAACTCCCACGCTCACGGCCACCCAGGTGATGAGGGTGATGGGAAGGCCAGCGCGCAAGTAGTCGGTCGGACGGTAGCCGCCGGGACCGTAGACCATCAGATTGACTTGGTGCCCCCAGTGCGTCGCGAAGGAAGCCGAGGCGCTGAAGGCCACGGTCAGCATAAAGGCACGCGCCAGTTTGTCCGCATCCACTTCGGCATGCAGGGGCGCCAGTTCTCGCGCTGCATAGATCGCGATGGGCGTCACGAGGACCCCGATCGCGTTGTTGGACATGATGGCCGTGCCCACGATGCAGAAGGCCGACAAGCCAGAGAGCACGGCCAAAGGCCCGAAATTCTCGAGTCCCGCCACGAGCTTGTGCGCGGCGAGCGAAGCCACGCCGGAGTTGCGCATGGCTTCACTCAATCCGAGAGTGCCAATGATGAACAATAAGATGGGCCATTCGATGGAGCGGTAGGCGCGGCGCGCGGTCAGACAACCCGCGCCGATCATTCCAATGGCAGCCGCGATGGCGGCAAAGGGGAGCAACTCCGTACGCCCGAACAACGAGAGCAGCGAGAAGACGACGACCATGCCAAGCGCGATCAAGACCGCTCGTGTGCCGAGTCCGCGCAGCCGGATCGTCTTCTCGGCGCCGGTGAGCAGATAGAAGTCGCTGCTGGCGCGCACTTTGTCTTGCGCGGTCTTGTCTCCGACCACCAGCAGCAGGTCGCCGGGCTGCACCGGAAGCATCGAGGCCCGTTCGCGGATGTGATGTGCGCCGCGCAACACCGCCACCGTCACCACTCCATAGTCCCGGAACAAATTCAGAGTCTTGACCAGGCGCCCGATCATCGAGGAGCCTGGCGCGATGGCGAGCTCGAAGAACTGCATGGTGCGCGGATCGAAACGGTCCGCGTTGAAAAGGCGCAAACCGAGTTCATCTTGGAGTCCGGCGATTGCGTCGGCCGTTCCCCGCAGCATGACGACGTCGCCCGGTTGCACGCTTTCGCTGAAGAACGGCGGCCAGTGCATCTCGTCGCCGCGGGAGAAGAACACCAATTCTGCCTTCACGCCGGCAAACGCTTCTCCGTAAGAACGCCCGAGCAGTGGGGAAGCAGGGCCGATCGTGAGCTCCGTGACGTACTCGCGCATCGGCGCGGAGCCAAGCATTGCCGTGAGAGAGTGGCGGCTCGGGAGGAGGCGCTTGGCCATGATGGCCATGAAAACCACTCCCAAGATCATCAACGGAAACCCGAGGGGCGCCATCTCGAACATCCGCATCGGCGCAAGCCCACTGCGCTCCGCCGCGTCACTCACCAGCAGGTTGGTGCTCGTTCCAACCAGTGTGCACATGCCTCCGAGCAGCGACGCGAAGGCGAGCGGAATCATCAACCGAGAGGGCGGGATGTTTGTGCGACGCGAAATGTCCAAGACCACCGGCAAGAGGACGAGCACGACCGCCGTGTCGTTCAAGAAGGCGGACAGGCCACCTGCGATCAGACCAACCCAGAGCGCAATCCGGAGATGGCTCCCGCCAGAGTTGCGCAGGGCGATCCGCGCCAAGACTTCCAGGGCTCCGGTCCGCGACAATCCCTCGCTGACGATGAACAGAGCAGCGATGGTCAGGATCGCCGGTGTCGCGAAGCCGAGGATTGCCTGCTTGGCACCCAGGAGTTGCAGCGCCGGGTCGAAGCTCGGATCGAAGATGCGGAGCAGCTCACCGCCGCCAACGAGCGCGATCAGTAATCCCAGGCCAAGCAGATCGAGCGTGCCCTTCCCGCTGAAAAGCAGGACCAGCAGGACAACCGTCACGGCAACGACCAGGACGCCTTCCGGACCCACGCGGTTATGGTAGTCGAATGCGTCGATGGCTCGCATTGGTCCTGCTCGCGAGTTGCGGACAGCCGGATTCCGAGCACGCCAGCGTCGGCGGCGTGGTAGTGATTGGGCCGGGGACGGAAGCCACGCTCTTCGCGCTCGGCCTGGGGGATCAACTCGGCGGAGTTTCGGACTTCTGCACGGTTGCGGCGGCGGCCGCCCTGCCGCGCGTGGGCGGACAGGCGAATCCGAACATGGAGCGCATCGCGGCGTTGACTCCGCGTCTCGTGTTGGTGCAGGGCATGCACCCCAAACTCGAAGAATGGTGCGCGGGAGCGGGAGTGGAGTTCCACGCCTTTCGCACGGACTCCGTGAGTGCCTGGACGGAAGAAGTGCTCTGGATTGGGAAAAAATTCGGCGTTCTTGCCGAAGCAGAGGCGGAAATCGCGCGGATGCATCGTGCTCTCGCAGACCTGCGCGGCACCGGACCCACCCGCCGGACCTTACTCGTCGTTTCCAGGCGCGCGGAGGAGGCCTCGGGGATTCTCGGCGCCGGACCTGGAACATTTCTCTCAGAACTGTTGGTCGCTGCTGGCGGAGTGAACGTGCTGCCGCCCGGATCCTCCGCCTACCCCGAAGTGAATGAAGAGAGTCTGATCCGGCTCGATCCCGAGACGATCATCGAGTTCACTCCCGGCGGAGCAGACGACGCGCTCACGATTTGGACGCGCTCATTTCCTGCGATGAGCGCAGTGCGCGCGCGTCGCGTGAGCGTAGTGCATCACTCAGAGGCGCTGATACCAGGCCCGCGCATGGACGAAGTGGCGCGCGCGATCGCCGCGCTCTTGCGCTGAGTGACTCGCGCCCCGCTATGCTCGCGCAGCATCGTGGGACCGGCTGATTCGTTGACTCGCGCCGCGATCGTGCACCGCTCGCTGCGCTTCCTCGGTCCTGTGACCGAGCAGACCGCTGTTGAATTCGTCGAGTCCTTGCGACTGTCCGCGGACGCCCGCGTGCTCGATGCCGGCACTGCCGACGCCGCGTGGTCCGGCAAGACTTCCACCCGCTGGGGTTGTGCCACGCAACCGTCTCGACGCCGGCGGGCTGGCTGACCGGCGACCACGCGTGGATTGGCGGCATCGAACCCTACGACTGCGTTCTGGATCTGGGCGCTCCCTATCCAGATGCAACCGTGTATGACCATCTCACCGCCGCGCGCGAAGTTCTGCGCCCCGGCGGACAACTGTTGCTTGGAACGGGCTATTGGCGACTGCCGCCGGCGCCGAGTTACTTGCGGCGCAGCGGTTTCGCTCCAGGCGCGATGTCGGGTCTCGGCTCCACGTTCGCACTCGCCGCGGAGTGCGGATTCCGCATTCGGCATTGGTCCGCGTCGGCCGTGGACGCCTGGGAGGCTTATGAATCCGCCTTCCGCGAACGCTGGGTGCAGTGGGCGGACTCGCACCCTGCCCATCCGCAAGCCGCGCAAACCCGGGATCTCGTCGAAGAGCGTTGGCAGGCCTGGTTGTCCGAAGGCCGCTACGTTCTCGGCTTCGCGCTCATTCTTGCGAAGTCGGAGTGAATGCGCGCTCGATCAACTCACAGAAACAGTGACCGAAGAGTAGGTGCGCCTCTTGGATGCGCGGCGTGTCCTGGCTCGGCGCAACGAATGCGAGGTCGCAGCGCGACGCAAGTTTTCCGCCGCCGCGGCCCGTGACGCCGACGACTTTCGCGCCGGCACGCTGCGCGGCTTCGGCTGCGCGCAGAATGTTCGTGCTGTTGCCGCTAGTGCTGATGGCGACGAAGAGATCGCCTGCGCGGACGTGCGCGCGCACCTGACGCTCGAAGACCTCCTCCGCCGGATAATCATTGACGAGCGCGGTGTAGGTTGAGGAGTTTACGGTCAGCGCATGCACGTTGAGGGGCTCGCGCTCGGTGAGGTAGCGCCCCACGAGCTCTGCGGCCCAGTGCTGCGCATCTGCGGCGCTGCCCCCGTTTCCGGCGAGAAATACGCCGCCGCCAGGGCGCTTGAGCGCAGTAATGGCGAGATCCGCCGCGCGGGACACGAGTTGCGCAAACTCGGCGCCCAGCGCGGAGTACACCGACTGCGCCTCACGCAGCCGCTGAGCGACGAGGGTGACGGAATCGGTCGCGGTGCGGCCCATGGCGCCGGATGGTAGCAAGGGCCATCATGGGGAAGGATGACTCTCGCCGCCCGCGCACTCTCGGTCTCCTGGCCGCGCGTGGGCAAGGTGCTGCACGGCGTCACGCTGGAGTTCGCGGCGGGCGAGTTTTGCGCGCTGGTCGGCCCGAACGGGGCTGGAAAGTCCACGCTGCTCCGCGCGCTCGCCGGCCTCGCCCTGCCCTGTGCAGGCGCAGTGTTGCTCGATGCCGCTCCGCTCTCAGCCATGCCCTGGAGCGAGCGAGCGCGCAAGATCGGATTTCTTCCGCAGGAAGTGCAGCCGGCATTTTCCTTCCGCGCCGCCGAGGCGGTGGAACTCGGCACGCGCGTCGCGCGACGCACCCGCTGGCATGAGCGAAATCCGAGTGCGGCGGGGAGCGCCGCCGTGACCCGCGCGCTGACCGACGTGGATGCCGTGCATCTCGCAGAGCGTCGGCTCGACGAACTTTCCGGCGGAGAGCGCCGACGCGTGTTGGTCGCGAGCGTGCTGGCGCAGGAGCCGCGCTGGCTGATTCTCGACGAACCGGCCGCCATGTTGGATCTGCACCATCAAGCCTCCCTCTTTCGTCTCCTGCGCAAACTCGCCGGAGAGGGATTGGGAGTGATTTGCTCCACCCACGATCTGAATCTTGCCGCGCGCTTTACTGGGCGCATGACGCTCCTGGATGAAGGACGCGTCACTGCGGACGGTCCGCCAGCCGATGTGCTGCGCTCGCGCGCGCTCGCACACAGTTTCGGCTCCGAGTTTCAACTCCTGGAAAATCCGGGCGGTCTACCGGCAGTGCTGCCGCGCGCATGAGCGGGCGCATCGCGCTTCTGACTTGCGCAGGGCTCGCAGTGGCGGCCCTGGCCGCAGGCCCCTTCCTCGGCGCCGAGCCGATCGCGCCGGTGCGCGCGTGGAGCGAATACTTGAGCGCGCCGGCCGCGGAGTGGTCCCCGGATGCGCGCATCCTGGCCTTGCGCGTGCCACGCGTGCTCTTCGGCTTCATCTGCGGAGCCGCGCTCGCGCTGGCAGGCGCCACGATGCAGACACTGCTGCGCAATCCACTGGCGTCGCCCTACACCTTAGGCGTATCGGCTGCGAGTTCCTTCGGGGCCTTTCTTGCCGCAGCGTTGGGCGGAGCGGGAGCGGCAGCCTATGGCGGACAAGCGGCGCGCGCCTTGGCGTTGGCCTTCGGACTTGGAGCCACTGCGCTGGTGCTCGCATTCTCACGACGCAGCCCGCGCAGTGATGGATTGATTCTCGCGGGCATTGCTCTCAACTTCTTGTTTGGAGCTGGCGTCGTCATCTTGCGCCATCTCGCAGACCCCTTCGACCTCGCCGCCATGGAACGTTGGACGCTCGGAGCGCTCGACGTCGTGAGTTTTGCGCCCCTGCTCGGCATGCTGCCGTGGTTGTTGATCGCAGGCGTCTTCCTGTTGCGGCGCGCACCCGCGCTCGATCATTTGGCCTTCGACGAAGAACTCGCCCAGGCGCGCGGAGTTCCCGTCGCCAAGGTGCGCCGTGAAACCATCTTCGCCGCCGCTACCCTCGCCGCCGCCGTGGTCGCCACCACCGGACCGATTGGATTCGTGGGCCTGTTGGTGCCTCATGCAGTGCGGCCCTTCACGGGGATGCGTCACGCAGTTTTGTTGCCGGCCTGCGCACTGGCGGGAGGCGCGCTGCTGGTGGCCGCAGACGCTCTGGCCCGATCGGTGCAGATTCTCGGGCGCGGCAGTGAGATTCCGGTGGGCGCGGTCACGGCGATCGTCGGCGCACCGTTTCTGCTGGCCTTGCTGCTGCGCCGCCGGGCCTGAGCCGCGCGGCCGAGGCCTGCTAGAATTGCGGGTTCATTCGATGACTGAACCCGACCGCGTCCTCATTCAGCATCTGCTGATTTCCTTCCGCGAGACTCCGGTGCAGGCGCCGCGCACGCGCGCCGAGGCCGAAAGCCTCGCGCACGCGTTGTTCACGCGAGCGCAGGCGGGCGAAGACTTCAGCGCGCTGGCCCGCGAGCACTCCGACGACCCCTGCGAGGAAAACGACCCGGCACCCGGGCGCTATCTGATTCTGAATCACGGCATCACGAGCGACGGATCCTTCGAGCGCTTGATTGACGGCTCCAATGAACGCGCGGAGAACCACCACGCAGAGTTGGAGAAGCAACTTGATGACGGCAAGATCACGGTCGAGCAGGCCGAGCAAGATCTCGAAGCCTTCATCGAAGCGCTACGCAATGAGATCGAAGCAGCGCGCGCCACGCACGGCTTCCCGCGCGGCACGCTGGTGTCCGCCTTCGGTGACGTGGGCTTCGGCCTTCAGCCGGGCGAGGTTGCGATGGCCGAGCACGACGAAGAGCGCTCGCCCTTCGGCTGGCACGTGATCAAGCGCCTGGCGTAGCCGCTTTCTGCTCGACTGGCTCGGCCGGCGCCGCCGCAGCTTCAGTGGGCAGTGCTGCGGAGTGGCCGTTGCAAGTGAAGGAATAGCAACTCTCGCCGCGGCGCAGCACGTCTGCCGGTTTATCAGGACGGCGATAGCCTTCGACCAGTTCTTCGAGCACGCCGTACACCTCTCCAAGCATTCCCTTCTGCAGCGCGGACTCCAGCCGCAGCACCGCAGCGTGCACGACTTCGGCGCCTGGACCGCGTTCGGCCGCCATGAAAATCTTGGCGTGGCTCGTGGGGCGGCTGCGCCCGGGATCCACCAGCAGCTCTTCCTGCAATTTTTCCCCAGGACGCAAGCCCGTGATGCGGATCTCCACGCGACGCCCAGTGCCACGTGTTGCCAACTCAATCATGCGCATGGCGAGATCTTGGATCCGCACCGGCTCGCCCATGTCGAGCAAGAAGACTTCGCCGCCTTGGCCCATGGCGCTGGCTTGGAGCACCAACTGAGCGGCCTCGGTGATCGTCATGAAATAGCGCGTGATTTCAGGATGCGTAATCGTGACCGGGCCGCCGCGCGCGATCTGGTGCCTTAGCAAGGGCACAAGTGATCCGGCGCTGTCGAGTACATTGCCGAAGCGCACGATCGAGAAGCGCGTCGGTTCCTCCGCGCCGCGCGCAAAGCGAAGCGGCGCGCGACGCGCCTGCTCGTGGACCATCAGGCACGCAAGCTCAGCGAGCCGTTTGCTGGCCCCCATTACGCCGGTGGGGCGCACAGCCTTGTCGGTGGAGACGAGCAGGAAGTTGCGCGTGCCCGCGCGCACCGCAGCGCGCGCCGCGACGAAGGTGCCGAATACGTTCGTGCGGACGCCTTCGAGCGGATTCTGCTCGACCATCGGCACGTGCTTGTATGCCGCCGCGTGATAGATCGTGTCCACGTGGAATCTGCGCAGCGTTTCTTCCACGCGGGATTCGTCGAGCACCGAGCCCAGCACGGCCGCCACCTTCAGGCCGGGCCAGCGCTCGCCGAGGTCCATCTCGATTTGATACAGCGCCGACTCACTGCTTTCGTAGATGACAAGTTGCTTGAGACCGAGCGCCGCGAGTTGCCGGCAGATTTCTGATCCGATGGAACCACCGCCGCCGGTCACCATCACGCTGCGGCCGGTGACGAGGCCGCGCAGCAAGGAGTCGTCCGGCAGCACCACGCGGCGCTGCAGCAGGTCGTCGGAGCGCACCGCATGCAGCTGGCTCACCGGCTGGCGCCCGAGCAGGATCTCGAGGATGCCTGGCACTTCCAGCACGTGCATGTGCGCTTCTTCCAGCCGCTGCAGCATGGCGAGACGGTCGTCTTCCTCTGCACCGGGCGCGGCCAGGAGCGCGGTACGCACGCCGTGGTGCGCGGCGATTTCGCGCAGCCGATCGGAAGGATGCACGTCGAGGTCGAGCAGCCGCACGCCCCACTTGGTCGGATCATCGTCCAGGAAGGCGACCGGGCGCATCTTGCCGCCCAAGGCGAGCGACTGCGCCAACTGCAATCCGGCGACACCCGCTCCGTAGATCAGCACCGGCTCCGCGGCTTGCGCGCGGCGGAGTTGGCGCGCGAGAAGTTGCGCAAGCACTTCGCGGCTCATGATCACCGCCAGCGTGGCGAGCAACGGCTCGAGCACGAAGAGCGCGGTGCGCGAGGCGTAGGCAGGACGCAACAAGAAGAGCGCACTGCCGGCTGCGAGCGCCGCAAGCCCCACGCCGATCATGGAGATTTGCGTGATCTTGGTGCCGGGGTAGCGCAGCGCGGCGCGATACAGCCCGAGCCGGATGAAGATCGGAATCCGCGTGACGAGCAGGATGCCGAGGAAGGTCCAGTAGTAGCCGCGGAAATCCGGCTGCCAAGTGCCCATCCGGATCGCGAGCGCGGCCCAAAGCGTGAACGCGAATAGGCCGACGTCCAACGCGACGAGGATGGCCTGCTTCTGGCGGCGGCTGAAGCGATCCAGGAGGCCGAGCATCGCGAATGTCGCGGGTTGGGGAACACGCCCCCGCGATGGCACTCAATTCTAACAAGGCCGAAGTCTTGAAAGTCGCGGGATTCCTACTCGTGGAGACGAGTCAAGCGTCGGATTTCTTCCGGGTGAGTCTGCCCACGATCAGGACGAGTGCGACGAAAAGCAGGGCCGCAGCGGCCAGAATCCCGCTCCTGAGGCCAGCCTCAGCCCGCGCGTAGGCTCCGGCTCCCACCGCGCACAAGCCCATGAGCGCGTACTCGGCGAGAGTAGTGCGCCGGTGGCCCCAGCCGGAGCGAGCGAGCCTTTGATAGGCGTGGGTGCGGTGCGCCTCCCAGACGCGCTCGCCGCGGAGCAGCCGCCTTCCGAGCGTGAGGGAGGCGTCCACCCAGAAGGGCGCAAAAATCAACAAGGGCACGGCGAAATCGAAGGCGTGAGCGCCGACTCCCCATAAACTGAGTGCGGCCGCGAGAAAACCGAGCGGCGCGGATCCAACGTCGCCGAGAAAGATGCGCGCTGGCGGAAAGTTCCAGACCAAAAATCCGGCGAAGGCGGCCGACACCGCGAAGCAGGCGAGAGTCAGAGAGGGCGCAGGAGTGGGAGCGGCACGAGCAATCCATCCCAAGGCGCCGAAGCCGATCACCGCCATGCCGCCGGCGAAGCCGTCCATCCCGTCCATGAAGTTGAAGAGATTGATGCTCCAGAGCACCAGCAGGAAAGTGATCGTGAGTGCGAGCCAGCCGAAAGCCGGATTCAGTTGCGCAGCAAGCAACAGGACCGCTGCCCCGCCATGCACGAGCAGACGGAGAGCGGGCGAGATGGGCCGGCGATCATCCGCCCAAGAAATGGCCGCCAGCAAGAGCAGAGCGACCGTGAAATTCGCGTGAGGAAAGATTCCGACGAAGAGGTCGGCGGCGAGCAGCGCCAGCACCACGACTAGTCCCGCGCCCGAGGGCGTGGGGAGTTCATGCAGCGAGCGCCCGTCCGGAATCGCCCGTGCCGCAAGCGGATGATTGCCACGCGCGAGCCAGACGGTGCCCAGCAACGTGAAGACAAAAAGCAGCGCGAGTAGGGGGATCATGCGGGATGGGTTGGCTGGGCCGTGCGCAGCCATTCGGCCCGCGGATCATGCGCGGGAGTCCAACCGAATTCCTGACGTAGGAGAGAATCGTTCACCACGAGAGAAGCAGTCAGGCGATGTAGCGCCGCGCGCGAGATGGGAAGCAGCCACAGCAATGCCGGAGGAATCTTCCACAAGTGCGCCCGCTTCCCCAAGGCTTCCGCAAGCACGCGTGCGAGTTCGGCAGAGGACAGAGTTTGATCTTGGGCTAGGAACACTCGCCCTCTCGCCGCCGGATGACGAGCGATGTGCAGCAAGGCGTGTGCTGCGTTGGCGGCGGCGAGCAGACTGCGCTGATTGCGCACCGCTCCGAGAGGTAGAGGCCGACCGAAGCGCACGGCGTCGAGCAAGCGTCGTAAATTGGCGCGGACACCTGGTCCGTAAAGCAGCGGCATCCGCAAGACCACCACTTCGAGGGAAGAATTTGCTTCCACTTCGCGCAGGCTGCGTTCCGCGTCGAGTTTGCTGCGGCCGTAGGCATCTTGAGGCGCGCAAGGACTCTGCTCCGTCCATGATTCTCCTGCGGGAGTGTGCTCCCCCATCGCCTTCACGCTGGAGGCAAAGACGAGGCGTTGCACTCCTGAGGCGGCGGCCTGCTCCGCAAGGCGTCGCGTGCCGAGCACGTTGACGCGCTGCAACTCCTGTGGGTCCGGCGAATCCGCGTGTGCAATCCCTGCGCAATGAATCACGATGCGGGTTCCGGAGAGCGCGGCTCGCCAGTCGGTGTCAGGCCCGATGCGCCCAACCTGGGCCGCGCGCCAGGCCAGCCCCTGCCGCTCGAGTTCAGCAACGAGTTGCCGACCGAGAAAACCGTTCGCGCCGGTGACGAGGATCGGCTGCATGGCGGGGCCGGGGCGCGATTGCGCCCCGCTCGCGCGCAGATTAGCAGTTAACGCGGCCCCGGAGTCTCGCCGCTCTTGCGCGGGCCGCGGTGACGGATGATTTCGCCTTCCTCGAGGTAGATCACGTCTTCGGCGACGTTGGTGGCGCCGTCGGCAATGCGCTCGAGATTGCGGACCGAACTCACCCAGCGCAGCAGCGCGGGCACGTGCTGCGGCTCGCTCTGAATGCGCCGCTCGAGCTGGGCCAGAATCATGCGGTTGAGGTCGTCCACCTCGTCGTCTTCGGCGCAGACGTGCTGAGCGAGCTCTGGGTCACGGCGCACGAGCGAGAGGATCGCCTCGCGCAGCATGGTGCGCGTGCGCTGCGCCATGACGTCGAAATTCTCCGGCGGCGGCACAGGAGGCATGCTCGCCATCTCGATGGTGCGCTTGGCGATGTTGGCGGCGATGTCCGCAATGCGCTCGAGGTCGTGATTGATCTTGATCGCGGAGATGACAAAGCGCAGATCACCGGCCACCGGCACGTGCAGGGCGAGGACTTTGAGCGCGTCTTCTTCGAGTTGCACTTCCATGCGGTCGATCTCGACGTCGCCCTCCACCACCTTGGCCGCGAGCGCGACGTTGCGGGTGAGAATGCTTTCAAGAGCCTGCCCGAGCGCGGACTCGGTGGCGGCGGTCATGCGAAGCAACTCGTCGGCGAGTTGTTCGAGGTCCCGGAGGAGGTGCTTGGTCATGGTGAAGAATTAACCGAATCGGCCCTGGATGTAGTCCGCGGTCTCAGGGCGCCGCGGACGGAGGAAAATCTCGGAGGTGGGTCCGTACTCAATCAGCCTCCCGTAGTAGAACAGCGCGGTGTAATCGCTCACCCGCGCGGCTTGCTGCATGTTGTGGGTGACGATGATGACGGTGTATTGCTGCTTGAGATCGAGCATCAAGTCCTCGATCTTGCCGGTGGCGATCGGATCGAGCGCAGAGCAGGGCTCGTCCATGAGCACCACTTCGGGGTTGGCCGCCACAGCGCGCGCAATGCACAGCCGCTGTTGCTGCCCGCCTGAGAGCGCCAGTGCGCTGGTGTCCAAGCGGTCCTTGACTTCATCCCAGAGCGCGGAGGCCTTGATCGAGCGCTCACACACCTCGCGCAGCACAGCCTTGTTGGTGATGCCATCAATCCGCAGCGGAAAGATCACGTTCTCGAAGATGGACATCGGGAAAGGGTTCGACTTCTGGAACACCATGCCCATGCGCTTGCGTAGCTCGATCACGTCCACGTGCGGGCCAAGCACCGATTCCTTACCGAGCAGAATGTCTCCGCTGACGCGCACGCCCGGAATCAAGTCGTTGAGCCGGTTCAATGAGCGCAGCAGAGTGGATTTGCCACAGCCGGACGGCCCGAGCAGGGCGATCACCTTGCGCTCAGGCACGCGCAAGTTCACGTGGTGCACGGCTTGGTTCTCGCCGTACCAAAGGCTGAAGTCTTTAACCTCGACCGCAGCCGGTCCCTCCATCACGGCCTCGTGAATGGTGGCGGGTTGGTTCAGGGGATCCGGAAGCGAGTCTTGCTTCGCGGAAACCTGCGGGGCGCCGGTAAGAGGCATGTTTAGAAGTATCCGGAGGAGAGTTTGCGCTTCAGGCGAGTGCGCAGGGAGATCACCACGATGTTCATCACCACGATCACGCTGATCAAGAGCAGCGTGGTAGTGAAGACCATGGGCTTGGCGGCTTCGGCGTTACGAGATTGAAAGCCAAGGTCGTAAATGTGGAAGCCGAGGTGCATGATGCTGCGCTCGAGATGGATGAACGGGAATTCACCGTTCACGGGCAGCTCCGGCGCAAGTTTGACGACGCCGGTGATCATCAAGGGCGCCACTTCGCCGGCGCCGCGCGCCATCGCGAGAATGATGCCAGTCATGATTCCGGGCAGAGCCTTGGGCAGCACGATGCGGCGGATCACCTGCCATTTGCTGGCGCCGCAAGCGTAGGCGGCTTCGCGCAGACTGCGCGGCACGGCGGAGAGCGCTTCTTCCGTGGCCACGATCACGACCGGCAGGGTGAGCAGTGCGAGGGTGAGTGAGGCCCACAACAAACCCTGCGTGCCGAACTTCGGCGAAGGCGCGTGCTCGGGATAGAAGATCGAATCAATGCTGCCGCCCACCACGTAGCAAAAGAAGCCGAGGCCGAACACGCCGAATACGATGCTCGGCACGCCAGCGAGATTGTTCACTGCGATCCGCACCGCAGAAACCAAGAAGCCCTGCTTTGCGTATTCGCGCAGATACAGCGCAGCGATCACGCCGAACGGCGTCACGATCAGCGCCATGATCAAAGTCATGAGCACGGTGCCGAAGATCGCGGGGAAAACGCCGCCCTCGGTGTTCGATTCCCGCGGCTCATCGGCGAGAAACTCGCCCCACCGCGAAAAATAGACGCGGAGTCGGCCACCCACGGTGAGTTGATTGGGGCGGAAAGCCCGCACTACGGAGCTCACAGGCAAGATCTTGGTGGCGCCGCCGATCTCCTCAATCACGAGTTCGTCCCTCTCCATCGTCTCGCGCAGAACATTGATGCGCGCGCTCACCAAGTCGATGCGTCCATCGATTGCTTGGCGAGCGACAGCCTGGGCAGCCTGCAAATCGAGATACGCCGCCGATTCGCGGCCATGCTTGAGTTCCGCGGCTCGGAGCTCCAGCCGCTGCTTGTTGATCTGCTTGAACTCCCGGCCCAGATCATCCTTCTCAAGCGCATGAATTTCCTTCCACAGGGTGCGGATGGTGTCGTGACGCTCTTGGAAGGCCGCCCACGCGGCTTCGCGACCTGCTCCCACGGTCTTTCCGCCGGAGCGATACTCGCTCACGAAGCCGTAGAAGGGTCCGTATTCCAGCCGCTCAATCTGCACGACATCTTCGGGCCGCGCGCGACTTCGGATTTCCTCCGCGAACACCCACTTGTAGTCGTCGCCGTAGAAATCGAAGTTGCCGGTGCGCAGCAGTTCGCGCTCGCGCAGCTCGGGCGCCTCCACCGCGCCTTCCTCGCGCATCGGCCGAAATGCTTCTTCACGCGCGACTTCGCCGAGCAGACGCAAGCCGCCGGTGGTTTCGATCTGTTCAACGTTGCCCGGCCAGAAGGTGGCGAAGCCTCGGATGAGCACGAACGCCAGCAAACCCAAAATCATCAGCGATGCAAGCACTTGGCCCACGCCCAACAGCCACACCAGCGGCTCACCGCGAGCGGCGAGGCTGGTGCTGCGCTTGGGAATCGTGCTGCTCATAGTTCGAAGGCGCGCTTGCGGAAGCGCTGGCGCACGATCTCAGCCAAGGTATTGATCACAAAAGTGATCAAGAACAGAGTGAGTGCCGCCAAAAACAGCATGCGATAGAGCGTGCCGTCCTTCGCCGCTTCGGGAACTTCCACCGCGATCGTGGCGGACAGAGAGCGCAGCCCGCTGAAGGGATTCATTTCCATGATGGGCGTGTTGCCCGCGGCCATCACCACGATCATGGTTTCCCCCACTGCTCGCCCTAGACCGATCATGATCGCAGAGAAGATTCCGCTCGCGGCCACTGGCACCACCACGCGCACTGCGGTCTGCCACTGCGTGGCACCGCAGCCGAGCGCCGCGCCGCGCAAATGATCCGGCACCGCCGCGAGCGCGTCTTCGGTCACGGTGTAGATGATTGGAATTACCGCGAAGCCCATCACGAAGCCCACCACCAACGCGTTGCGTTGCACGTAAGTGCCTAGCAGTGCATCGCGCGGATCCACTCCCCCCAGGCTCAGCAGACAACCAACGCCCAAGGCCAGCAAAAAGGAGAGTGTCACGTAACTCAAGCCTTTTGCGAGTTCGCGCGCAGCTTCTTCGGTGCGGTTCTTCGCTCCGCGCGTCTTCAGATAGGGCGACACCACGCGCCGATGCAGCAGCACCACCACGAGGAGCGCGGGCGGGGAGAGCAGCATCGTCCAGGCGGGAGTGCCGCTGCCCGGGTGCGGCGGCGCAAGCCACG
>CAZCXL010000002.1:0-18595 GCA_964502625.1 uncultured Planctomycetales bacterium
ACCCAGATTCTAGGCCGCGCAGAGCCTGGGCTGCATTCAAAGGAAGCGGCCGGCACCATGAGGTGCCGGCCGCAGTGGATTCCACGAGTTCCGACTAGGGACGGATGATCGCGTTGTTGCAACGGCCGGAGCCGCCGAGGCCGCCGCCGTGGAAGAACAGGGTCGAACCAGCGAGTCCGGCCGGAAGAACTCCGCCGATCGTGGCGACGCCTGCACCGCTGGCCGGAATGATGGCGAGCACGATGCGCGGGTTAGAAAGCAGCATGTCGCCGATCGGCGAGGGAGTGGGACCGCAACCAGTGCGGGAGTAGACGAAGATCGCGCGTTCCCCGGGGATGAGGTAGCGCATCGTGAGGGTCACGGCGTTGCCCGCGATCGGGAAGTTCGGGCTGAAACGCATCTCCGGATGCTTGGGAGTGCAGCCCTCAAGCTCGTTCAGTTGCGCCGAGTTCCAAGACGAATGCCAGACACCGCCGCGCGGGCTCATGGACACACCTTGCGGATTGTTGCTGCCGTTCTGCGCCGCGAAGGAGCAGACCGCGGCGCCCGTGGCGGCGTTCATGCCGAAGATTGCGCTCTGGTCACGGCCGCCCATGTAGAGCGTGTCCGTGTTGGCGTCGTAGCCAAGGCCGGCACCGCGCGTGCAGCCAATGGCCGCCGTGCTGTAACTCACACCCAATGCGCCGGTGACCGGATTGACGGCAGTTACAGAGTTCAAGCTCCAATCGATCACCCAGTAGACGTCGCGGCGGCAATCCCAGGCCAGGCCCACGTGGCCGGCGCCAGGATAAGACCAAGTGTTCACCAGTCCGCCCGTGCGGGTGTAGGTGGTGATCACGTCGGAACTCGCATTGGAAGTGACGAACAGCTCGCGCTTGTCGTCCCATGCCAAACCAAAATCGGAGGTGGACCCGATCGGAGTGGTGCCGAGGGTGGCGCCGGTGGCGTCGTTGAGGCTGTAGATGACCGCTGCGCCGTCGTAGGCGGAGACGAGCAGCAGGTTCTGACCGTCGTGCGCGAGATCGGAAGCCGGGCTCACCGGACCGTTCACGGTGAGGAGCACGCTGCCGGGAGCGGAACCGATCGGACCACCCAAAGTGGAGAGGTCGTTTCCGTTGGCGTCGTATTGCTGGGCCGGGAGTGCAGCCGCCAAGAGTGCGACGGCGGCGAAGGAGAAGAGATTCTTCATTTTGTTGTGGAGGGTTGAAGGGTTTCGGGGAGTGCCAGGAAGGCTTGGCCAGCCTAGCACAGGCAGGGAATTTCAAGCCTCAACTCTGGCTCGTCGCGGCCTAGCCCCGGAGGAGGACCAGAGCGCCGAAGCGGTCTACTTCCGCCTTCCAAGCGCCAGGCAGCACGGTGGTGCCGGAATATTCGCCGATCATGGCTGGCCCGCTCAGGCGCGCTCCCGGCTGCAACTCTTCGCGCCGGAACCACGGCACCGGATGGGCGCGAGTGCGCGCGTCCTCGGGCATCAGAACGGGTGCGCGCAAAAGCGCGGTGGGTCGCGTCCGCCGCATGCGGCTGGCAAGGAAGGGTTGAGTGGCGGGGCCATCCACTTGCACGCGCGCCGCCACCAACAACACCTCGGACTCGGGGCGCGCATACCCGAAGCGCCGCCGGTGCTCCGCGTGGAAGCGGCCGATCGGATCCGGCCCATCGGGAAGCGCAAAGACGGCGTCCTGGCCCGCGCCGCGCAACTCCAGCACGCACCGCGCGCGCATTTTTGATGCCGGGATTCCATCATCCCGCAACTCTGCGCGCGCGCGTTCCAACAAGGGTGCGAACCAAGCCTTGCGTTCCGCCGTAGTCCTGGGAACCGGCGCGTTCACGCTCTGACTCATCGTGCGCCGCGGCGGCGCGGCGAGCAGACCCAGCGCGCAGAAGGCGCCGGGCAGCGGCGGCACCACGACCCGAGGAATGCCCATGCGCGCCGCGAGCCAACACGCGTGCAATCCTCCCGCGCCGCCGAAGGAATAGAGCGTGAGCGTGCGCGGATCCCAGCCGTCTCCGAGACTCACGCGTCGCAGCGCGCGCTCCATGCCCGCAGTGGCGATTTCGAGTGCAGCCTCAGGGCGCGCTTCCAACTCCTGCAGGGCGGCACGAGCCCGGTCTGCATGCAGCGCGAAGCCGCCGCCCAGAAAGAATTCCGGGTGTAGCCGGCCGGCGACGAGGTGCGCATCCGTGATGGTCGCGCGTGTTCCGCCACGCCCGTAGCAGGCGGGGCCGGGATCCGCGCCCGCGCTGTCCGGTCCGATTTGCAAGCCGCCGGCAGCATCCCGCCACGCGAAGGAGCCGCCGCCGGTGCCGACCGTTTGCATCGGCATGCCGCGCGTGAGCAAGGGAATGCCGCCGACCGTCATGGGCATGAGTGGAAGTTCGCCCTTGGGCAGCAGCGCGCAATCGGTGCTGGTGCCGCCCATGTCGAAGGTAAGCACGGCGCCGTCGCCGCGCGCGTCGGCCAGTGCGCGTGCGGCGCAGAGTCCTGCTGCCGGTCCGCTCAAGGCGAGTTGCGCCGGCTCGGATGCAGCCGCCTCTCCGGACGCGGTGCCGCCGTCGGAGCGCATCACACGCAAGGAGGATCCGGGATGCGAGCGCTCCAACTCTTGCGCAAGCCGGCGGAGCGCAGGACCCACGACGGGCGCGAGCGCAGCTTGCGCCCAGAGCGTGGCACCGCGCTCATATTCACGGATCTCAGGCGCGTGCTCATGACTACTGAACACCGGAACCTCAGCGCCGAGGGCGCGGCGCAACGCGCGTGCCAGCGCGCGCTCGTGGCGTTGCTCCGGACCCGAACGCCAAGCGTGCAACAAGCACAGTGCAACCGCCTGCGGACGCTTCGACATCACGCGCCGCACCGTGTCTTCGATCGCCGCAGACTCTTCCGACTCCGTGTCGTGCTCCACCACGCGCGCACGCGGTTGCTGCGGCCGGACTGCCACGGGCTCCAGCGCGTAGAGCGTGGCGCGCTCTTGGCGGCCGATGGCGAGTAGATCGCCGAATCCTCGGTTGGTGATGAAGACTGCGCGACCGAGTCGTCCGGTCAGCAAGGCATTCGTGGCGTGGGTCGTGCCGTGAATGAGCTCCAGACTCCCTGCGCTGCCGAGCAGGGCGTCGGCACAGGCGAGGATCGCGCGGCCCGGCGCGCGTGCTGTTGTGGGAAGTTTGTGCGCGCGCCATCCGCCGCCGTCGGCAGCGACCACGGCATCCGTGAAGGTGCCGCCGGTGTCCACCCCGAGCCGGGGCGCGCGGCTCACAGCAGCGCTTCGAGCGTGACCTCGACCTCGACGGTCTTGCCGGCACGCGTGAGCGTGAGCCGCACCGTCTCGCCGGGAGCGCGTCCGAGCAGTTGCATCGCAAGTTCGTCTTGGGTGCTCACGGGCTTGCCGTCGAGCGCCATGATCACGTCGCCCAGATCCACGCGGCCGTCGTCGCTGACGCGAGCTTCGTGAATTCCCGCGCGCGCTGCGGGGCCGCCGGCTTCCACTTGGGCGACGACCACTCCGCGGAGACCGCTCGAGCGGGCCCAACGGTCCGATGCCGCTCCCATTCCGAGCGAAGCGCGTGGCCCGTGGCCCGTGCGCATGATCTCCGGAACCACGCGGTTGATCGTGTCCACGGGAACTGCGAAGCCGATGCCCGCGGACACTCCGCTCGGACTGGCAATCATGGTGTTCACGCCAATCAGGCGGCCCGCACTGTCGAGCAGAGGACCACCGGAGTTGCCGGGATTGATTGCCGCGTCGGCCTGAATGACGCCGCGAATCGGATTGCCGATGACCGAAGTGATCTCGCGCTCCAGCGCGCTGATGATGCCCGTGGTGAGCGTTTGGTCGTAGCCGAAGGGATTGCCGATCGCGAAGACACTCTGGCCCACTTGCAGATCGGAACTGGAGCCGAGCGGCAACACGGTCAACGGCTCGGGCGGCGCGTCCACTTTCAACACCGCCAAATCCACGGAAGGATCGGCGCCCACCACCGTGGCTTCGAGCGGCTCGGCATGACCCGCGAAGGACACCAGCAATCGCTTCGCGTTGCGGATCACGTGAAAATTCGTCACGAGATAGCCGTTTGCGTCCCAGACGAATCCGCTGCCCTCGCCGGACATGACTTCCGTGGCCGTGCTGGCAAAAACGTTACGCACCATGGCTGTCGTGCGAATGTGGACGACGGCGGGTGAGGCGCGCTTGAAGAGGTCGATCGTGGCCTGCTCGTTGGGGCCAAGCGCTCCGCGGGCCAGCACCGTGCGCGCGGTCGCCGCCGCACTCTGTTCGGAATGGGCATTCAGACCGAAGGGACGCGCGCCGAGCACTACCAGGAATGCGAGCGCGGTCATAAAAACGAAGGGGAAGTTCCTACGCATCGTTCGATTCTCTGAGCGAGATTACGCGGGAAGTTCGTAGAGGATGGCAGATTCTTCGAGCCTTGCGCCGCGCGCGTTGGCTACGGCGAACTTCCCGCTGCCGCGGCGGCCGACCATCGTCGCGGAACCGTAGAGGCCGTCCTTGCGCACGGCATAGAAGGTCAAACCGAAGGCGGGTTTGTCCTTAGCCCACAGCGCCGGCTGCCAGGACGAAGCGCGCAGCGTCTGTTCTGCCACCCTCCGCAAAGCGTGCAAACAGGCTTCGACGGGATCGTCACCGGCGCGCATCCTTTCGACCACCAGCCAGGATCCGCCAGTGAGGATTGCCGCTTCACCGCGGCCCGTGGCTCCCGCGCTGCCGACGCCATTGTCGCAGTAGAGTCCGCATCCGATCAGCGGTGAGTCGCCGACGCGGCCAGGAATTTTCCATGCGAGGCCGCTCGTGGTGGTGCAGCAGCCGAGATCTCCGTTCGGCGCCAGAACGGAACAGTGAATCGTTCCCCACGGGCGGGTCTCTCCCAAGGTCCAAGGCGCATCCGGGTCGGCACCGTTGAGCGGCCAGAGTCGGTCGTCTTCCTTGCGGGTTGCCTGCCATTCGCGCCAGGCCTTGTGCGAGGCTTCGGTCAGTAAGTTTTCCTCGCGAAAGCCTTGCTCGTGCGCAAACCGCTTGGCGCCCGGGCCGACCAGTAACACGTGATCCGTGCGATCCATGACACGCTCGGCCACTTGCGCCGGATGCATGTACCCCTCGAGCGAAGCCACCGCTCCCGCGTTGTGACGCGGCCCGTCCATGCACGCGGCATCGAGTTGCACGATGCCGTCCTCGTTGGGAAGCCCGCCGTAGCCGACCGAGGTGTCGTTGGGATCCGCCTCGACTTCCGCGACGCCGAGCACGGCTGCGCTCACCGGGCGGAGTTTGCGCTCCATCACCGCCGCGCGCGCGGTTGCCACGGCGCCGATGCCGTTGGCGGACGAAATCGCGATGCAGTCAGCCTCCGCGCCGGGCTGCAAGGGCGAAAAAGCGCCGCGCGGAAGCGCGCTCGCGGCGAGAACGGCACCGGAGGCGCCCAGAAAGGAACGGCGAGTGACGCGGGAGGATTCCACGGCGAGATGATAGTCGGAACTCCCCCAGACGAGGAGGCGCCGAAAGTCGACTCGCTCACGGATTCTCGGGTGAAGATCGCTCCGCTCCGTACCAACGCGCGAGGCGCTCCGCGGAGACGCCAAGCCGGTAGAGCAGAGGAAAGCTCCACCAGCAGAGGGTGGTGCGCAAGGGGCGCGCCAACCACCGGCGCGCGGAAACGGTGATGACCTCCTGGCAGCGCACGGGCGGTCCCGCATGTCTGCGCAAGCGCAGCGCGAACTCCAGATCTTCCATCAGCGGCTGCTTCGGCACTCCGCCCGCCGCCTCGTAGGCGGCACGGGTGACGAAGATGCCCTGGTCACCGTAGGGCAGAGTCGTGCGATGAGAGCGCCGGTCGGCGAGGCGGATCATCCAGCCTTCGGCGTCATGACGCACGCGAAAGGCACCCCAACTCCCCCCCCCTTGCAGCGCAGTGCGTATGGCTTGAACGGCGCTGGTGGAAGGGCGAGCGTCGGCGTGTAGGAACCACAGCGCATCTCCACTCGCGGCGGCGGCTCCGGCGCGCTGTTGCAAGCCACGTCCGCGGAAGGAAGAGATCACGCGATCGGCGCCGGCTTTGCGCGCAGACGCCACGGTTGCGTCCGCGCTGCCTCCGTCCACGACGATCACTTCCTCCGCACCGGCAGCGCGCGCGTGCTTTACGGCTTCGGCGATCTCCGCGGCTTCGTTGAACGCGGGAATCACTGCCGAAACGCGCATCAGCCGCGCATCCGAATGATGGCCCGCAGCAGGCGTGCCGCGCGCGGAGTGAAGCGGCGTCGGTTGGCCGCATCCCCGAGCCGTCCCCACACCGAAGCCTGCGTGGGATAGGGATGAATTGCGGAAGCCAGAGCCGTGGCTTTCATCCGCTGTGTGACGGGCAATAAGGCACCGGAAATAATTTCGCCCGCGTGCGCCCCGGCCACCGTGGCGCCACGCAGCCGTCCGCTGGGTTTTTCGATCACTATTTTCGCGAAGCCCTCGCTCTCTCCTTCGAGAATGGCGCGGTCCAGATCCGAGAAATCCATGCGCAACTCCTCCAGTTCGCAGCCCGCACGCTCCTGCTCGTGGGCGTAGAGACCGACGTGGGCAATTTCCGGATCGGTGAAGGTGCACCACGGCATGGACAGCGCCGAGGAGCGACCGCGGCCGAAGAAAAACGCGTTGCGGATCACGATGCGCGCCATGGCGTCGGCGGCGTGTGTGAACTGCCAGGATCCAGCCACGTCGCCGGCGGCGAAGATGCGTGGATTCGTGGTGCGCAGGAACTCATCTACCTGCACCCCTTGGCGGGTGAAGGCCACTCCGGCCTCCTCCAAGCCGACGTTCTCCACGTTCGGAACGCGCCCCAGCGCGAGCAGCACATCATGTCCGGCGATCTCTCCGCGCTCTTTCACCGTGCCGCCGGGTCCAGGAATTCCCCAATGCACGATTTTGCGGTCACCGCGCTGCTCCAGGTGGTCAAGGCCGGCGCCGAACCGCATCTGCACTCCGTCGGCGCGGAGCGCGCGGTCCACGCACGCGGCGGCGTCCGCATCTTCGCGAGGCAGGACGCGCGGATCGAGCGCAATCATGCTCACCTTGCTTCCAAATCGCGCAAAGGCTTGCGCCATTTCCACACCGATCGGCCCTGCGCCCACCACCACGAGTTCGCGCGGCAACTCGGTGAGCGCGAAAAGAGTTTCGTTGGTGAGGCAATGAGCTTCGGCGAAGCCGGGAACCGGCAGCGTCATCGGGCGCGCGCCAGTGGCAATCAAGGCGCGCTTGAAGGAGAGAGCGAGCAGAGTGCCGTCTGCCTGCTCGACTTCGGCCATCTCCGGCCCGGCGAAGCGGCCGTTGCCGAGGAAAACGTCCACACCCAACTTGCGGAATCGCTCGGCACCGTCATTCGGCGCGATCTGCGCGCGCAGACGGCGCATGCGCTCCATGATCTGAGCGAAATTCACCGTGGGCTCGCCGAGGGACCCGCCGTACTCTCCGAGCCGTCGCGCTGCCGCAAGCCGATGCGCAGCGGCGAGCAAGGCCTTCGAGGGTACGCAGCCCGAGTTCAGGCAATCTCCCCCCATCAGCGCGCGCTCTACCAACGCCACGCGCGCGCCTAGACCGGCGCCAATCGCCGCGGCGACCAGGCCCGCGGTGCCGGCGCCGAGCACCAGCAAGTCGTAGCGCTCCGCTGGCTCGGGATTGCGCCAGGCGGCAGGCGCCACGCTCGCGCGCAACGCGCGATCATGCGGATCTTGTTCGAGCAAGCGGGTCATGCCGCGCCTCCCCCCCCCTCGCTCATCACTTCGGGGGCGCTCTCGGCGAGCGCCCGGCGCGCCGCGCGCGTCACCAGCACGGTGACGACCACGGTGGCGAGCAATCCGACGATTTTCAACACCCAGCCGGCGGGACCGGCGTCCGGAGCCTCGCCGCTGGTTAAGAGCGCGAGGTCACCCACCGTCGCGCCTAAGTAGACGTAGAGAAAGGTGCCGGGCAGCATCGCGATCCAAGATCCAAAGGCGTAGGCGCGTAGCGAAAGCGGCGTAATGCCAAAGGCGTAGTTCACGAGAGAATAGGGAAACACGGGCGACAGGCGCACGAGCACCAAAATTTTGAATCCTTCCCTGCGCATGGCGGTCTGCAGGGCTTCAAAGCGACGCGAACCGGCCATCTTGCGCTCTACTGCCGGGCGGAACGCGAAGCGTCCGAGCAGGAAGGCGCAACTCGCACCGAGCACGGAAGCCGGGGAAACCACGGCAGTGCCCAGCCATGGACCATAGACCACTCCAGCAAGCATGGTGATCAGCGCTCCAGGAATCATCAGCACGGTGGCGGCGGCATAACCAAGGCCGAAGATCAGGAATCCGAGCGGTCCTTGCTCTTGCACCCATTCCACGAACGCGGGCAGACGCTCCTGGAGCCAGAGGAACCACGCCGCAAGCGCGACCGCAATGGCAAACACCAAAGGCAGGAAGCGCTTCATGCAACCAGCGCGCCGCCGCAAGAAGATCCGCAGCCGGCGGTGCAGGCAAAGCAATGTTGATCCACCGCGATCGGCAATCCGCTCAACGCCGACGCTCCGGACGCGAGCAAGTCAAAAATCGTCAGCGCGGTGCGCGCGCCATCTTGCAGCGGGAGTCCGAGCACGAGATTGAAGTCGCAATCGTGCAGGGCGCCATCCCAACGCACGCTGACCGTGTCTCGGCACATGAGGTTATCCACGGTCTGCGGATTGAAGCTCGCGCGCAGCAGATCCATGTAAGCCGGCAGGCGGCCACTGCGCTCCAAGTCTTCGCGGAAGCGGTGGATCGGCTGGTTGGTGATCGTGAGCAGTCGATCGAATTCGATCCCGAAGCGCGCGCGAAGCTCGCGATGGTAGTCGCCTTCCAATGCGGCTTGCGGCGGAGGCAGCGTGGGACCGAGCGGGTTGTACACGAGGTTCAATTCCAATCCGCGTCCCGGAACTCCGTAGCCGACTTCGTTCAAACACCGGAGTGCGGCGATGCTTCGGTCATAGACGCCACGGCCGCGCTGCGCGTCCACGTTGTCCTCCAGGTAACAGGGAAGTGAACAGTAGAGCACTACGCCCTGGCGCGCGAACCATTCCGGCAAGTCTGCCTGTCCGGGCTCGGCTTGCACGGTGAGGTTGTGGCGCACGAACACGGTGCGACCGAGCGCGCGCGCAGCAGTTACGAGTTCGCGGAAATGAGGGTTCAATTCCGGCGCGCCTCCGGTCAGATCCACCGTTCGCAAGTCCGGCTCACCACGCAGCAGTTCCAACACCGCCGCGAAGACCTCGGCGGAAGCGTTGTCCTCGGGGCCGGAGCGTTTGGGCGATGAGTCCACGTGGCAGTGCCGGCAAGCCTGATTGCACAGACGCCCGACGTTGAACTGCAGCACGCGCGCGCCACGCTTGGTGATCGGCGGAAAGAGCCCCAATGCAGGAAGAGTTGCGGATTCTCCACGCATCAGCAACAGGCGGTTCCGTCGCTGGGGCCGCACATCGCGGAATCCTCGCGCACACTCACGCCATCGTGCGCGAGTCGCTCAAAGTTGCCCGCGTAGGGCTCGCGTCCGAGCAGCGCGAAGGTCTTGGCGCAGACTGGAGTGCGCTGACCACGCTCGAAGACGTGCCCGTCGTCGTCCGAGGCCCGCGCGAAGGGGCCGCGGTAGATCACGGATTGGCCCTCGTCGAGGCAGGGGCCGTGCTTGCCCTTGTAGGCGGCCACGGTAAGCGAGCGAAACTCGATGCCCTGCACCACGCGCCACGGCTCCGCTTGACGCGCCACGACCTGCAGCCCGTGGAATCCCGCGGCCTCGAAGGCACGCAAGAAGGCACGCTCTTCCAGCGCACCGCTGATGCAGCCGCTCCACAGTTCGGGGTCGTTCTGCATGCTAACCGGCACTTCTCGGTCCGCGATGATGTCAGAAATCACTGCGCGCCCTCCGCGCTTGAGCACGCGGAAAACTTCGGCGAACAATTGAGCTTTCAATTCCGGCGCCACCAAATTCAACACGCAGTTAGAAACCACGGCGTCCAGGGTGTCGCTCGGAATCATCGGCTCATCCGTGCGCAGGCGCGCGGCCAAGGCTTGCGCGTCTTGCGTGGGATTCTTCGCCAGTTGAGAGTCGTAGCGATCCAAGTCCAGGCGCAAGTCTTCGATGCGGCCGCGGCGGAACTCCACGTTGGCCCAGCCCACCTTTTGCGCGACCGCGCTTTGGTGCCGGCGCGCAAGCGCGAGCATCTCTGGAGTCATGTCCACGCCGACCACGCGGCCTTGCGGACCCACCACCTGGCTGGCGATGAAGCAGATCTTGCCGGCGCCACTGCCGAGATCGAGCACGGCATCGCCGTCTTTGAGCCAGCGGCTGGGGTCGCCGCAGCCGTAATCCTTCTGCAAAATCTCTTCCGGGAGTGCGGCCAGATAGCGGCCGTCGTATTGCACGGGGCAGCACAGCGCGGCTTCCACCGCGAGCGCGCCCTCGGCGTAACGCTCGCTGACCGCTGCGGCTATCGCGTCGGCTGAGGGAGCGGCGTTGCGGGTTTGATCCATGCGTTCAGGTTCCAATCGTAATCGCGGTACTTGAGGCGCACGCGGGACAGCACAGGGTCTTTGGCCAGCTCCTCCGGTCCGAAGTCGCGCAAAATCGCCCGGATGCCACCAGGATAGCGTTCCAGCTCCTGCTCGCTCCAGTCGAAGATCTTGGAGATGCGGAGCGCATCACTCTGAATGCTGAGGTCGTTCTTCGCGGCGTCGGCGAGGAACCTGCGCGCCTGATCCGCGAGTTGCGCATCAAGTTGATCGGCGCGGTAGGCCTCGGCGCGCAATTCCGGGCAGGAGCGCGAGGCGCACACGATCGCGAAATGAAAGAGCGGCGTGCGGGCGCTCTTGCCGAGGATTTGGTGCTCCAGTTCGCCCAGCGAAAGTTCTGAGTCGCGCGCGTCCAGGTGCTGGAGCGGAATGAAGCGTTGGTCGAACACGCTGGAGAACCAGCCGCCCAGATCGCGGATGCTCTTGACCTTCGGGTTGTCGAGGATCAACGAGATGGTCCAGGCGTTGTACGCGTTGATCCAGTAGGCCTCGCGTTGCGCGGGAAACCAACTTGCGAAGGCAGCGGCGCTCACTCCGCGTAGGCTTGCGAGGTATGCGTTCACGTCGGACCGCCGCTCGGACAGGCCTGCGTAGTCCACCAGCCCACCTGCGTGCACGTGCCCCTTCAGGAGCAGGGTCCAGGCCGCGTGTTCGTGATCGAAGGCGGCCTCGGGCGATCCGCTCACCTGCAAGGCGGCAAACAGCAGAATGGCGGCTACCATGCGAGGAGGTCGCCGGAAATGCACCGGCGTGACAGAATTGTCGCCTCCTCCTCCGCGCCGCGCCGCTGTGCTCGTCTTCGCCCGCGACCCGGATGCCGGACCGGTGAAGACGCGCCTTGCTGCCGGGATCGGAGTCGAGCAAGCACGAGATACCTATCGCGCGATGGCTGAGGGCGTGTGGTCCGGCTTGGAGCACCCCGCGCTCGATCGCCAGCTCTGGATGGAACCCTCTTCGTCAGTCGCGCGTGGCGGGGTCTGGCTGCGCGGCGCGACGCGGGTGCGGGGTCAACCTGCAGGCGATCTGGGCGTCCGCTTGACCGCGGCGTTCGAGGAAGCATTTCTGGAAGGTGCTCCGTGGGCCGCGGCCGTGGGCACCGACGCGCCCGCCGTGGACGCAACGATGACGATCCAAGCCGGAGAGTTGCTCGCCACCCACGAAGTCGCCGTGGTTCCGGCGGTGGACGGCGGCTACGCACTGATCGCGCTCAAGTCTGCGCAGCCAGCGCTCTTCACGGACATTCCGTGGAGCACGTCGCAGGTGCTCGCAGCGACTTTGAAACGGGCTGAATCCCTTGGTTTACGGGTCGCGCTCTTGCCCGCGGTCCACGACGTGGACACTGCGGAAGATCTCCTTAACTTCCCGGTTCTTCGTCCCCGCAGCGGCCCTTCCGCCACGCGGCCATGACGCCCTGCATCACGTGGTCGAAATCCGCAGGAAGATCTTCGGGCTCGACTTTGCCGCACGCCTGATGCACGATGCGGAACTGTTCCAGATAAACCAAGCAGGGCGGACAGAGTCGGAGATGCGCCTCCACCTGCCGGGCTTCCTCGGGCGGCAACTCCCCATCCAGGAAATCGCTCAACACTGCATAGAAGCAGTCGCAGCGGGCGCGGATGCGGTCGTCCATGGCTATCTTCCGAGGCCTCCGAGTCTGGCATCCGCGCATTTGCGCACCGCAGAGCGGCCGCGGTGCAGAATTTGGCGTAGATTGACTTGCGTGAGTCCGAGAATGGCCGCGGTTTCGGCGCCATCTTTGCCCTCCACGGCGAACAACTCCAAGGCCTCGCGTTGACGCAAGGGCAAAGTCTCCATGCAGGAGCGCACGACCGCGAGCGTTTCTTCGTCTTCCCGCCAGGGTGAGAAGTCCAAGTGGTGCCAGTGTCCGTTGGCGGCGAAGGCATCCCGTTCCGGATCCACGTCACCGATCACGGCGTCGCGGCCGCGCTTACGCAAGGTGTCCGTGATTTTGTGGCGGAGGATGCCAAACCCCCAGGCGCGCAGCGGCACCCGGCCGTCGAAGCGGTCCATGCCTTTCAACATGGCGAGCAACGTTTCCTGAAGCGCGTCTTCGGCGGCGCCGGCATCGCTGAGCATGCGGCGCGCGAAGCCGAACATCTCGCGCCCGAGCGTGCGCACCAAGTCTTCGGCCGCCGCCTCATCGCCTTCTGCGATGCGTCGGGCAAGCTCGACGTCTTCTGCGTGCGCAGTCTCCACAGCAGGATTCTAGGTCATTCCCGGCTTGATTCCACGCTCCAGCAGGAAGGCGTGCAGCCAGGTTGCCGCGCTAGCGTCGCACTCGACGCTGCCGCGCCACCCTTCGCCTTCGAACTCGCCTTGCAGGGTCGCACCGGGCAGCAGGGCTGCGAGTTCGTCCCGCACGCCCAACTTCGCGAACGGCAAGAATAGTGGGAGCGTCAGCCTGACGACAATCGGCGTGCGACCTGCGTCCTGGGCGGCGCGCGCGGCGGATGCGGAGTAGGCCCGCACCAAACCCCCGGTGCCGAGTTTCACCCCGCCGAAATATCGCACGCAGATCACCCCCGCCTCGTCCAGTCCGGCACCGTCGAGCGTTTGCAACATCGGGCGACCTGCGGTGCCGCCCGGCTCGCCGTCGTCGGAAAAGCGATATCGCGCGCCGGAACGCCACGCCCAGCAGTGATGCCGCGCCTTGGGATGCTCCGCGCGCAACGCAGCGAGTCGCGTCTGCAACGTTTCCTCAAGCGGCGCGGAGAACACCCAGGCCAAGAAACGCGAGCCGCGATCCTCGCAATGGCCGTGGCCCTCGCGCGCGGGCGCGAAGCGCGGCTCAGCGCTCACGCTTCCAGGCCGAGCAGAAGCCCGACTTTGGCGCGTGTCTCCGCCGGAATGTGCTCCGGTGGTGTCATCAAGCCCGCGCGCGCGATGCCTCGCCACGGCGACGGCCCGAGCGCCGCCACCGGCGCAAGCGCGCGCGCGATCAGAGTGCGTGCTGCCTGAGCGTTGCGGTGGGCTACTGCCAAAATCTTCGCCACGTCCACGTCGCCATGTTGCGGATGCCAGCAGTCGAAATCCGTCACCATGGCAATGCAGCAGTACGACATGCCTGCCTCGCGCGCGAGCCGCGCTTCGGTGGCGTTGGTCATTCCCACCAGATCGAAGCCCAGCGCACGATGCATTTTGCTCTCTGCAAGGGTCGAGAACTGCGGCCCCTCAATGCACACGTAAGTACCGCCGGTATGGACGCGCAGCGGCATGCCTGCGGCGGCAGCCGCCACCGCGACGCCAGTGGCCGCGCAACACGGTTCCGCCAGCGGGACGTGCACCACGGCCCCCTCGCCGAAAAATGAGCGCGCGCGCGCTACGGTGCGGTCCACGAATTGATCCGCCAGCACGAAATCGCCGGGCGCCAAATCCTCGCGCAGGGATCCGACTGCGCTGGCCGAGAGGATGCGATGCACGCCCAAACTCCGCAAGGCCCACAGATTGGCGCGATAAGGCACCTCACTCGGACTCAAGCGATGCCCCCGGCCGTGCCGCGGGATGAATGCAGCGCGGACTCCCTCCAATTCACCGATCACGATCGCGTCCGAAGGCGCGCCAAACGGCGTCTCCAGCACGCACTCGCGCGGATTTTTCAGTCCTTCGAGCGCGTAGATCCCGCTACCGCCAAGGACTCCGAGGGGGATTCCATCCTTCATGACGTTGCTCGTAGCGCTCTGCTTGCGGGGCCGCGGTGCTGCCGTCGTCTTCCGGATACTCCAGCGCATGCCGCGAGACCCACAAGCGCAGGCGGCGGTAGCGCGGCTCGGTCGGCATCATCAGCCGCTTGCAAACCAAGGTGGCGTATTGGCCGCGGCCCAGCGTGAAACGCAGCCGCATCTTGTGCCGATGCCAAAACATGTCATCAATCTCAGCCGGCGCGGCGCGCAAGAATTCCGGCCAGATCACCGCCGGACGATGCTCAGACAGCGGCCGGAATCCGGCGTAGTCCAGCGCGAGGAATTGCTCGATTGTGAATCCTTCGGAGCGCAACACCGATTCGTAGAGCCTCCGCGATTCCGCATTGAGTTCGGCGCCGACGCCGAGCAGGGGGATGTCGCTGGCCGCGATCGATTCCGCCAACTCATCGTTGCCATTGCGCCACACCGGGAGCGGGCCGGCGTCGCCGGGCAGCCAAGCGAGATCTGCGCCGTGCACGGATTGTTGCACCCGGAGCGCGACCGCGCGATTCCAGAGATGCGACTGGTAGGCAAAGAGATGGATGGTCTTCTCGCGCGAAGAAATCCCGCGCTCCAAGGCGCCGGCGAAGTCCTTCGGATAGGCGCGCAGGCGTTCGAAAGCCGCCGCGCCGCGCGCGCCGCGCGCGAAGGCTGCCAGGGCCTCCCAATCGCCCCAGCGTCGTTGAATTCCTTCCTTGTAGCGTTCGATGTGTTCAGCGCCGAAACGTGACGGAGCCGCCAGCAACACCCGCAACACGGATTCCGGATCTCCAACGATCAAGCGCCGCGCGACAAAGCCTTGCCCGTGGCGCAGACAACCGAAGCGCTGGTCGTCGAAGTAGTTCGGCAGGCCGAGCCGTTTGACTTCCTCGATGTTCACACGGATGCGCCGCATGTCGTCGCCGGCAAGATCGCGGACCGTGATCTCGAAGGCGTTGCCGACGCTGTCCTGCGAGTTCAGCGCGCGCACGGCACCGCCGGCGTGAAAGATGGCCAGCCCGGGCTCCTTCAACTTCACGGGATTGCCGCCTTCCACCGTCATGTACTGTCCGGTGATGCCGTCCTTGTCCTTCAGGCCCGCGTAGCACACGCTGCTGCGGTCCACTCCGGCCTCGCGGGCGAGCCGGTCGGCGGCCTCGAAAGTGGTGAGACCGCGTTTGGTGACGCGGTAGAGCTGAAGCGGCCCCGGTCCTTTGATCGCGGCCTCGTCACGGAGCAATTCCGTGACTCTGAAATCGGTCTGTACTCCCTTGAGACGCATCGCACCAAGGCCGCCCCATTATGCAAGAGGTCTGGGCGACCCGAACTCTCCATTCTACCCGCGCCTCAAACCCAGCGACGGCGACGCAGCAGCAGCCAAATCAAAATGCCAATCCCACCCAGCAAGCCGGACACGGCCAGAAAGCCCTGCGGGTGGTCGGAGAATGGGATGCCTCCGACGTTCATGCCAAGCGCCCCGGCCACAAAAGTGAGCGGAAGAAAAATTGCGGCGATCACAGTGAAGAAGTAAATGCGCCGGTTGAGCTCTTCCGTGCTCTGCACCGCCATCTCCTCCATCAACACCAGCGCACGCTCGCGTGAGGACTCAACTTCGTCCACCAGCCGCGCGGCGCGCAGCGCTTCCTCGTGCAGTTCCTTCTCATGCTTGCGGCCGAGCAAGGGGTGCGCCTCGGTGCTGAGGCGGGCCAGGGCTTCGCGCTGTGGAACCAGCGATTTCCGCAGCGCGATGAAGGAGCGCCGCAGATCGGCGATCTCGGAGCGCTCCGGACTTTGCTTGGGATCCGCAATGCGGTCCTCGAAGTCATCCAACTTGTCGGCCAGATCCTCGAGCACTCCTTGCAGCCGGTCCTGCACGTGGGAAGAAAGCGAGGCGAGCAAGTCCGCGCTGTCGCGGAATGCGGCAGGATGGGCAAGCACCAGATTTCGCACGTCCTCTGCGGAACGCACGCGCGTGCGCCGTAAAGTCACGAGCAGATTCGCTTGGGCGAGAATGCGCAAGGACACCAAATCCTCGCGGGCGCGGCCCACTTCAAAGTTGGCAGCCCGCAGCACGATCAACAGCGCGTCTCCGAAGCGCGTGACCCGCGGGCGCACCGTCCCTTCCAGCGCAGCTTCAGCAGCGACGGGATCCACGCCAGCCTGATCGAGCAACCAGCGGCGCGATTCTTCGGCACGCCAATCCAAGTGCAGCCAGCGGAGGCGCTCCCCTTCCAGGGGCGGATCGTCAAATCCGCGCAAGTCCCGGGCCCCGTTGGCGTCGAAGGAGAAGCCAAACAGGAAGCCATGGACCGTATTGGTCATTGAATCGAAGCCTAGCGCGGCGTCCAGCGCCGCAACTGACGCAGAGTCCGTTCCAGGTCGGCCGGCAACGGCGCCGTGATTTCGAGTTCACCGCCGCCATCGAATCGGGGTACTCGCACCGCGGCCGCGTGCAGGGAGAGCCGATCGAGCAAGGGCTTCTCCGGGCGCCCGGGCTTCGGTCGGTAACTGCGCTTGAGATGGGAAAGCAGCATCGACGTAGAACCGCCATAGGTTTCATCCACCGCCAGCGGATGTCCTAGGCTCGCCATGTGCACACGAATTTGGTGCGTGCGGCCCGTGCGCGGGCGCGCTTCGATCCAGGTATGCCCATGGAACACCTCCAAGGGTGTGTAACTGGTCTGCGCTGCTTTGCCGGACCCATCCACGCGCATCCGGCCGACACGACGCTCGTCCGGACCGATCGGCGCGTCGACCACCCCCGGCTCATCCAACATGCCAATCACCAAGGCGTGGTAGACCTTTTCCACCGCCGCAGCCGCGAACAATCCTCGATAGAAACGCTCAGCCTCGAGAGAGAGAGCAAAGAGCAGCACACCGCTCGTCCCCAGATCGAGCCGGTGCAGAAGGCGCGGACGCTTCAACAGCGGCCCCTCTCCCGCGCGGGATTCGGCCCAAGAGAGGACCGCGCCCGCGAGATAGATCGGATGCTCACCCCAACGGCTCGGCTCGACCGGGATTCCAGGCGGCTTGGCGATGGCGAGCAAGTGCTCGTCTTCGTACAGCACGACGATCTCAATCGCTGGAATGGTCTCGCGCTCATGAGCAGCAAGATCCTCCTCAAGCATGACCAATTGGCCCGCGCGCAAGGAGTCGCCAGGCTGGGCCGGCCGGCCATCCACGGTGATCAGCCCCGCGCGCACCAACTCGCGAATGAGTCCCTTGGCGACACGCGGCCAATGCGCGCTCACCAATTCGTCGAGCGGACATCCGCCCCAATCGTCGGCAACGATGATGGTTTCCATGGGTGTTCCTCAGGCGCGCTTCATCGCGGAACGACGCCGGGGTCGGCCCTGAGAATCCAAGGGGAGGGACACGAGTTCCGGCAGCCCGCGCCAGGCGCCGCCATAGTCCAAGCCGTAGCCGACGAGGAAATGGTCGGTCTCCACGCGGATCACGCAATCGTCCGGTGTGATGCTGAGTGCGCGACGCGCGGGCTTATCCACGAAGACGACGACGAAGACTTCTCGCGCACCTAGGTCTTCGAGAAGGATTCGGCGAGCCTCGTGCATCGTGCGACCGGTATCGAGAATGTCGTCCAAGAGCAGAATGGTGCGATCCCGCACGTGATCCGCATGAGGAAGCCAGTCGGCCCGAGCGGAGCATTCTGGCTGGGTAGCTTTCCCGTAGGTCTGGATTCGGACGAAATCGAGGATGGTGGCCGGATCCAAGCGGCGGAGCAGGTCTGCGGCGAAGACGAAAGCGCCTCCCAATACTGGGATCGCCGTGACCTGACGGCCTTCGAGCCGCGGCCGGAGTCGGGCGGCAAGCGCGTCCAGGCCTTGCCGAATCCCCTCCTCATCGAGCAGGGTCCGGCGCTCCAGATCCTGGAAATCTTCCATCCTTGGATTGTAGGCGTTGAATCCAGGCGCGCACCTATGCAAAGTGTTCTGAGTTGGTCCCCCGGCCGACCGTCGTTCCTACGTTCGCTCCCCCCCTGCGAGACTGAGCCCTAGTGACCCCATTCCGTAACCCGCGCGTCCTCATCGTCGAAGACGATCCTGATCAGTCGCGTGCGCTGCTTTACGGCCTCGGCCGAGAAGGATTTCTCCCGAGCGCCGTCGAAAACGCGCACGCTGCCCTGCTCAAGCTCCGTCTCGAGTTGTTCGACGTCGTGCTCTGCGACTTGAATCTTCCGGGCGGCATGCGCGGCGATGAGTTCTTGCGTCGTCTGCGCAGCGAACATCCTGCGGTGGCGTTCGTCATGTACACCGGCGACGGCCATGACGTGCCGACTGCGGTGCGCGCCACGCTCGAGCAAGGCGCCGACGGCTACCTCGTGAAGCCTTCGACGATT
>CAZCXL010000002.1:18605-30802 GCA_964502625.1 uncultured Planctomycetales bacterium
TCACCTCGTCTCGGCCATCCATCGACGCGGCCGAGAACTGGAGCGGGATCGCCAAGTGCGCATGGCCGAGAAAGGGCAATTCGAGGCCGTCTACCGCACGCAGCGCGTGCTGGTGCGTGCCATGGAAACCAAGGACATGTACACGCGGCGCCACTCGGCCAAGGTGACGCTCTGCACCATGATCATGGCCCGCACGATGGGGCTCGACCGGCCGCGCATGCGCGTGCTCAAGGCGGCCGCCATGCTGCACGACATCGGCAAGATCGCCGTACCGTTGACCATCCTGCACAAGGAGGGCTCGCTGAACGATGCCGAGTGGGAGATCATCAAGAAGCACACGGTGGACGGCGCACACATCGTGAATCCCATGAAGAAATTCATGCCGGAGATCGAATCCATCGTGCGCCATGAGCACGAGCGCTGGGACGGACGCGGCTATCCCGACGGACTCGCGGGCCTCGCCATTCCGCTCGGTTCGCGACTCATCATGTTCGCCGACACCTACGACGCGATCTGCTCGGACCGCTCGTATCGCCGCGCCCAATCGCCTGAAGTCGCGCTGCGCGCCATTCAAGAAGGTGCCGGCTCGCAGTTCGATCCGGAGTTGGTCCCGGTCTTCGAGGAGTGCTATCGGTCCTTTCCCCGGCCGACTCTCGGCTTGGAGTTGGAGGCATGATCCTCGGGTTGGCGGCGCTCGTGGCCGCCGGACTCTCTGGATCGGGCCACGCGGCGGAGAGCGATCACCCGGCGGCGCTCTCCCGGCTCACCATCCGCTTCGCGGAGGAGCGCATGCATCTTGAGTTCCGCATCCAGGAACTCACGCTGCGCGAAGTGCCGTCATTCTGGCTCGACACCGACAACGACGGCCGCTATTCGACGCGCGAAGTCGAGGCTGCATGGCCGCAAGTCAACGCGCTCCTGAAGGCGAGCAGTTGGTTCGAACTCGACGGAGTCCGCTACCAGCCGGAATGGCGCATCTCGGGCTTCGAAGATCTCTCCGAATCCTTGCCCGACGGCGGAACCTGGTTCGATCACTTCACGGCGGAGGCGGATCTGCCGCCCAGCCCGGGACTGGGCACCTTCTCTCTCCACTCCGACATCTTCCTCGACCAGGGCAACGCCGAGCATCGTCTGCATCTGCGCGTCGAGGGCGTGTGGGACGAACCGACTGAAGATCTCCTCGGATACGCGCATCGGGATTGGACGCTCACCATGCCGTCGACCTGGCGCGTCCTGCGCCTCTACACCGAACTCGGTTTCGAGCACGTGTTGAACGGCAGGGATCACCTCGGCTTCGTCGCCGCACTCTTGCTGGGAGTCGGCGCATTCGGATCACTGCTCGCCGCAATCACCGCTTTCACACTCGCGCACTCCATCACCCTCGCGCTTGCTGGGCTCGGCATCCTGCGCCTGCCGCCGGCCGTGGTGGAGCCGGCCATCTCGTGGAGCGTGTTGCTGGTGGCAGTGCTCCACCTCCGCCTCGGACCTGCGCGCGCGCGTGCCTGGATCCCGGCCTTCCTCTTCGGATTGCTACATGGATGCGGATTCGCGGGCGCGCTCGGCGACATTGGCCTCCCTTCCGCGGCACGCGTCACCGGACTGCTTGGCTTCAATCTGGGAGTGGAGGGCGGCCAACTGGCCTTCGTGTTGCCGGTGGTGTTGCTCGGAGCGCTCCTCCGCCGCCTCGCCCCTGCCGCGCGGCCCGGTCTGTGGCAAGCCGCCCAATTGGTGGTACTCGCCTTCGCGCTCCACCTTGTGGGCGACGCAGTGTTGGCGTGGTGGGTGGCAGCCGTTCCCGGCGTCGGAGTTGCCTGGAGTTCGCTGATCTACGGCTCCATCGCGGCCGCAGCCACAGTCGGACTGGCCTCCAGGCTCTTCCGTCAGCCTGCGGATGGGCCACCGCTGCGCGGTCTGCTGCTCCAAGCCGGCCTGCTCGTGACCTGCTACACGGCCGGAATCCAACTCTCCGGGTTTGGCGGCTGACGCGCGGCCTCGGAGCCGGGATACTACGGACATGGAGCGCACGCCCGCCCGCGTCAAACGCCTCGTGCGGCTGTTGCAGAATGAGGCCCAGTACCTCCAGCTTGCCGAAGGTGAGCGCGATGGCGAAGCCAGCACGCTCGGGCGCACGCTGCAGATGGTGATCGGCCGTTCTTCCGCCGAGGAAATCGAGCGCTGTCTGCTCGGCGACCGCGAAGGCCGCCCCATGACCCACAAACTTTTCTTCGATGCCATCGTCGCGCTGGGCGCGCGGGTCATCGAATTGGAGATTCATGCGCTCCGCGAGGAAACCTACTTCGCGGATCTGCGCATGGAGCGCGGCGGCGAACGCTTCACCCTGGATTGCCGGCCGAGCGACGGCATCGCCTTGGCACTGCGCGCAGGCGCACCGGTCTACGTGTCCGAACAGGTATGGGCATCAGCGGCGAAGGGCAATTGAGTCCGACTCAGTCGGAACGGAGAGGTGCCGGAGCGGTTGAACGGACCGGTTTTGAAAACCGGAGTCTCGCAAGGGACCGCGGGTTCGAATCCCGCCCTCTCCTCCATCTGGCAATCAGCCGGGCAACGCTAAACTATGCGGCCATTCGCGCGGAGAGATGGCAGAGTGGCCGAATGCGGCAGCTTGCTAAGCTGTTGAGCCGGGTTAACTGGCTCCGAGGGTTCGAATCCCTCTCTCTCCGCCAATCCCTTCGCCGCCCGTGAGCCTCCACCCGGATGCACTGCGCGGACGCCGTGTGCTCGTGATGGGCCTGGGCAGTTTCGGCGGCGGCAGCGGGGTTGCGCGCGCGCTCGTGCGCCGTGGCGCGCAAGTCACGGTCACTGACTTGCGGCCCATCGATCAACTCGACGAAGCACGCGCCGAACTCGCGGGTTTACCGGTGGAGTGGAGAGTTGGCGCGCACAGCGAAGCTCTCTTCGAACAGGCGGAAGTGGTGGTGGTGAATCCCGCAGTTCCAGCCGAATCTCCCTGGCTCGCACTCGCGCGCCAGCATGGCTGTGCGCTCACCACCGACGTGAATCTCGCGCTCGCTGCTTGCGCGACGGTGCCCGCCTTCGCCGTGACAGGTACTCATGGCAAATCCACCTGCGCCGCACTCGCCGCGCACTTGCTCGGTGCGCTTCCCGGACGCGTGGTGCTCGCAGGCAATCTCGGCGGCTCCATGTTGGGAAGCGTGGGAGGCCTGACGCCGGACGATCGTCTGGTGGTGGAACTTTCTTCGTTTCAAACCGAGGTACTGGACGCGCCTTCGGGATGGCCGCGCGTGGCCGCCCTGACTTGCTTGCGCAGCGATCACTTGGATCGCCATCACACGCTTGCGGAATACGCCGCCGCGAAGCGCCGCATTCTTGGCTTCCAAGATGCGCAAGGAACTGTGCTGCTTCCCCCCAACGAGCCTGAGTCCCTGGAATGGGCGCGTGCGGCCCACGGACGGGTGCATGAACTGAACTTCGGTCGTCTCGCGACCTTGAATCTGACGGAGCAGGATTTACCGTTCCACGAGCCCTACCGGCTTGCATCGGCCTGGGCCGCAATCGAAGCCGCGCTGCTGTTGGGGGTTGCGCAGGAGCAGTTGCGCGAGCGCTTGCGGAGTTTCCGCGGTCTGCCGCACCGCATGGAAACGCTCGCGGTGCCCGCGCCGTTTCGCGTGGTCAACAACGGGGTAGCCACGCATCCGGAACCTACCGAGGCTGCGCTCCGTCACACGGATGGCCCCGTGGTGCTGCTTGCGGGCGGCAAGGACAAGGGTCTGCCTCTGGAAGGGCTTGCATCCGCGACGCAACGCTGCGCACGCGTTTACCTCCATGGCGCCGGTGGCGCGCGTTTGGCCCGTGCCTGCGCGGAGCACGCGGTGGCCGCCCGCGAATTCAACACCTCGCGCGAGGCCTTCGACGCTGCGCTCGAGGAACTGCTGCCGGGTGAGACGCTCCTGTATTCACCCTCGTTCGCTTCTTTTGACGAATATCGGAACTTCCGCGACCGTGCCACGGTCTTCCTGGACGCCTGCCGCCGGATTCTCGGACGCCGTGCCCCGGTTTCCGTTGCTCCGGGCAGTGCAGAGACTAGATGATGGAGACGATGCGCTGCGAACGATGCCAAAGCGAAGAGGTGACGGTCCGCATCCTGGACGTCCGCGTGTCCATGGACGGCCGCACCGTCGCGGTGAGCGAGTTGTGCAAGAACTGCGCGCGCACGGCCGGCGTCGCCATCCCGCATGCGCAGAACTGGTCGTCCATGTTGACCATGCTCGCCAAGACGATTCTGCCCGCCGAGGGCGGCGGCGCAGAGGTAAAGGCGGAGACTGCGCCGGAAGGGCTCACCTGCCCGGCCTGCGGCTGGACCCTGCGCGATCTGCGTCAAACCAGCCGCTTTGGCTGCCCGCGTGATTACGAGGTATTCGGCCCGCACGCGCTGGAACTGCTTGACCGACTGCAGGGCTTCACCAAGCACTGCAACTTGTCCGAAGAAAGCGAGGTGGACCGTCTGGCCACCGAACTGACCGAGGCCGTGGCCCAAGAAGACTACGAAGCCGCTGCGCGGATTCGTGACCAAATCCGCAACCTGGAGGCCTCCCTGGAAAGGGAGGACGCCTTGGACTAGTCAAGGCCAGGGGTCCACGAGACCGATAACGAAGGAGGAGAGCGCCAAAACCATGTTCGACAAGTTCACCGAACGCGCCCGCAAGGTCATGAGCCTCGCACGTCGCGAGGCCCAGCGCCTGCATCACGAGTACATCGGCACCGAGCACATTCTGCTCGGCCTGGTGCAGGAAGGGCAGGGTGTCGCCGCCAACGTGCTGAAGTCGCTCGAGATCGATCTCGACAAGCTTCGCCGTGAGGTGGAGAAGATCGTCAAGCCGGGCCCGGCCACCGAGCCCGCGGTGCAAATCCCCTTCACGCCGCGCGCCAAGAAAGTGGTCGAGCTGGCGCTCGAAGAGGCCAACACCCTCAATCACAACTACATCGGCACTGAGCACCTGTTGCTGGCGCTCTTGCGTGAGCAAGAAGGCATTGCGGCCCACGTGCTGCGCTCGCTCGGCGTCAAACTCGAAGACGTGCGGGAAGAGGTGATCGAATTCCTTGGCGGTCCGTCCGAACAGGACGAAGACGCGGAAGAGGAAACCGGCCAGACCGAAACTCCGCAGCCGCAAGGCAAATCGAAGACTCCGGCGCTCGACGCCTTCGGCCGCGATCTCACCGAGAGCGCACGCCGCAACGAGTTAGATCCGGTGATCGGGCGCGGCGACGAAATCGAGCGCGTAGTGCAAGTGCTTTCGCGCCGCACCAAGAACAACCCGGTGCTGCTCGGTGAGCCCGGCGTCGGCAAGACTGCAATCGTCGAAGGTCTTGCACAATCCATCATCACCGGCAAAGTGCCGGAGATTCTGCGCGGACGGCGCATCGTCTCGCTCGACCTCGCGGGCATGGTTGCGGGCACCAAGTACCGCGGCCAATTCGAGGAACGGATCAAGGCCGTGATGTCCGAAGTCAAGCGCGCCCGCAACGTGGTGCTCTTCATTGACGAGATCCACACTTTGGTCGGCGCGGGCGGCGCAGAAGGCGCGATTGACGCGGCCAACGTGCTCAAACCGGCGCTCTCGCGAGGCGAGATCCAGGTGATCGGCGCCACCACGCTCGACGAGTACCGCAAGCACATCGAAAAGGACGGCGCGCTCGAGCGCCGCTTCCAATCGGTGATCGTGGAGCCGCCCACCCGCAACGACACGGTCGCGATCCTGCACGGGCTGCGCTCGCGCTACGCGGACCACCACAAGGTGGACTACACCGAAGAAGCACTGGAGAACGCGGTGGACTTGAGCATCAAGTACATCACCGCGCGTTTCCTGCCCGACAAAGCCATTGACGTGATCGACGAGGCCGGCGCGCGCCTCCGGCTGCGCACCATGCGGCCGCCGCCGGACATGAGCGACCTCGACCAGCGCATCGAAGAACTCGAACGCGCCAAAGAGGCCGCCGTCGGCGACCAAGACTTCGAAGCGGCTGCCAAACGCCGCGACGAGGCCTACCAGATGCGCCGCGAACGCGACGCCCGGATGGCGCAGTGGAAGAACGCCGAGAACGACGATGTCGAGCGCCCGGTCGTGGACCGCGAGGTGATCGCGGAGACCGTCTCCAAAATGACCGGCATTCCGCTCACCGCGCTCGCGAAGGAGGAAGCCGAACGCTTGCTCCACATGGAAGCCGAGCTCAGCCGCAGCGTGGTGCGCCAGAAGGAGGCGATCAACGCGGTGGCGCGCGCCGTGCGCCGCTCGCGCTCGGGCCTCAAAGACCCGAACCGCCCGACCGGCTGCTTCCTGTTCCTCGGTCCGTCCGGCGTGGGCAAGACCTGGCTCTCGAAACAGCTCGCCAGGTTCATGTTCGGCAGCGAGGAAGCGCTGATCGCGATCGACATGTCTGAGTACATGGAGAAGCACAACGCTTCGCGCCTGATCGGCTCGCCTCCGGGCTACGTCGGCTACGAAGAGGGCGGCCAACTCACCGAACAAGTGCGGCGTCGGCCCTACGCGGTGATTCTCTTCGACGAGATCGAGAAGGCGCACCCGGACGTCTACAACATGCTGCTCCAGATCATGGAGGAAGGCAGGCTGACCGATTCGTTCGGCCGCCACGTGGACTTCCGCAACACGATCCTGATCATGACCTCGAACATCGGCGCGCACGTCGTGCAAGCCGGAGGTGGCGTGGGCTTCATCGCCAACGTCGCCACTCAGGAGTCGAAGATCCGCGAGGGCATCAAGGACGAAGTGAATCGCTTCTTCCGCCCGGAGTTCCTGAACCGTCTCGACGAGATCGTGTTCTTCGATCCCTTGCACCGCGAAGACTTGTTCGGCATCGTGGATCTAGAGTTGAGCAAGATCGAGCAACGGATGAAACAGAAGCATCTCGTGCTTCATCTTTCCGACACGGCGCGCGACTTCTTGCTGGAGAAGGGCTACCACCCGGAATACGGCGCGCGTCCGTTGCGCCGCACCATCGAGCGGTTCATCGAAGATCCGCTCGCCGAAGAAGTGCTCAAGGGAACGCTGCCTTCCAACTCGTTGATCGAGGTGGACCGCGTGCAGGGCGAAGAGCGATTGTCTTTTGTCCCGATTCCGGCCGATTCACCGGCCGAGGCCGAGGCGACGAGCCGCGGCTCTCATCCGACAGGGACGTAACGCCTCTTCACGCCCTTCACGCGAGTTCCGTAGTCGTCTGCGGCTGCGCCGCCGCAAGTCGGCGCAGCGCGGCAGAGGACCAGGACCAGAAAATCGCCGAGGCCAAGGCGGTCGCCGTCAGCGAAGCGATGGCAACGCCGAGCATCGGACTCACGCCGAGCAGGCCGTGGTAATGCAGGCCGAGCCAAACCGCCGGCACCTGAAGCACTAGGCTGCGCATCACCGCCGCGAGCAGGCCTTGCACCGGACGCTCCATGCCGTCCCATGCGGCGCGTGCGAGCATGAACGGCGCGATCGCGGCCACGGTGAGCGGGAGCCAAGCCATGGCTTCGGAGGCGAAGGCGCGGGTTTCCGGCGCATCAGCCAGCGCGGCGGCCACGCGTGGCCCAAGCAGCCACGCCAGCGGTAAGACCAAGACCCCTACGTAGAGCATCGTGGCGCGCGCGCCGATGCCAAGCTCACGGCGCACCGAGACGTAATCCTTGGCGCCGTGCAAGCGCGCGGCGAGCGGGAGCATCGCGACGCTCGTGGCGATTGCCGGCATCGCCATGAAGCGCACGGCGCGTTCGTAAACGGCCCACGCGGCGAGCAAGGAAGTGGCAGAAGCGCCGGCACCCAGGAGCAGCAGGTTCACGATCTGCGATTCCACCGCCATCAGCGCGTAGGTCGCGCCAGATGGAACCGCAATTCGCAGAATGCTGCGCAACGGCGCAGGATCGAGTCCGGGCGCGGATTGATCGGAGCGCAAGCGCCGCGCGCGCTCGTGCTCTTTGGCGCGCTTGGACGCATAGATCAACCCGCCGAACCGACCGAGCACCGTGGAGAATGCGATGCCAAAGATCCCCCAGTGCAGCACGAACACGAAGAAGGCGTTGAGCACCACGTTCAAAAGACTGGACGCAATGCCTGCCCACATGGTGGTACGCATGTCGTGATGTGCCTTGACGAGCGAGTCGGGCAGGATCGACCAGAAGGAAGTCAGCGCGCCGCCGGCCACGAGCACGCAGGCGTAGATCTGGAATTGCCTCTGCACCACCGGATCGAGACCGAAATGTGGAATGCGCCACCACAGCACGGCCGCCAAGGCCACGAAGATGGCGATGAGCACGAAAATGATCCGGCGCGATGCGCGCACCAGTTGCTCCACGCGTCCGCCCTGCCCCGCGCCCATGGCCGACGCAAGGCGCGCGGTCAGACCATTGCTAGTGCCCACCCACAAAGCGATTTGCAAGAACTCGAAGGGCTGAGTGAGGCCGATCGCCGCAATGGAAGCGTCGCCGATGGGATTTCCAGAGGCATCCTGCAACAGGGATGCAAAGGCCGCGTCCGCCCAGGCGAAGGTGGCGCGGAACCAGAAACTGATGACCAACGGTCCCGCGAGTAGAAGAAGTTTGGAATTCCTCATTCGCGTGTTCCGTTCAACCAGGCCAGCATGCGCGCCGCGGAAGTGGCGAGTTCCGGCTGTTGCTCGTCCGCGGCTGCATCCTCGAGAACTTGCAGCGAGCGCGCCGCCACGCACGCGCGCAGCAATCCGAGCAGGGTTGCTTCCGGTGCTGCGTCCGGCCCATCGCCGATCACGCTCGTCCAGGAGATCGCCGCAGCGTTGTCCGGCAGCAATCCCGCAGCGGGCAAGGCAGAGAGCGACGTGGCGTCCCAGACCACGGAGGCGCAGTGAATGCCGCGACCGCGCGGAAAGGCCTCGTGCGCCACGAACTCGAGGAAGGATGCGCCATCCGGTTCCAGCCAGCCGTCACTCCGCAATAGCATTCCCGGCATGCGCACGCGCAGCCGGAAGCTGAGATCATCGCGGCCCGCTCCGAAGGAACCCTTCAAACGCGGCTCCATGGCTTTCCACCACTCCTCTCGCCCTGCGGCGCTTCCAAAGCGCGCATCAAGCGCCGCTACGAAGGCCTCTGCGAAGGCCCCCTCGAACAACACGGACTCCAAACCCACCGGCTGCGGCGTGCGCTCGCCTTGCTTGCGTGAACGCAACTGCGCTTCAGTCCAAAGCGTGAGCGCTCGGCGCAGGCTCGGAAACCCTTCCTCATTGTCCTTGAAATCCGCGGGAGTCAGCGTCAAGCCCAGCGGCTGAAAGCGGGGAAGCGCGCGCGCGAGCAGCGTGTCGAGATCTCCACGCCCTGCGTAAAGTTCCTGCCAAATGGTGAAGACCACGTCGCGCACGACGGCGCGAAAATCGCCGCGCAAGCGCTCGTGCAGCAGGGTGGCGTCAAAGTCCGTGCCGAAGACGCGAGCGCAGGCGGAGTCGGCCGCATCCAAGAGAGTCATGGCGCATTCTTCGAGGGCGGTGCGCAGATCGTCGGGATCCGCCTGATCCACCACCGATTCTTCATAGTGAATCATGCGAAACAGTCCCCAGTCCACCGCACGAAACTTGGTGACGAATCCGGTGCGGCGGGCTGCATTGCCAAAGGCAAAAGGGGCCGGAGCCTGATCCAGCCGCGCAAACGACGCGCTGGCGACCATCCGCGCGGGTTCGCTCACTTGCGCGGAATAGCCGCTGACCGGCGGGAGAAAATCGGCGGGAAAGGCCGCCGCTTCGTCACGCCCGTCTTCCCAACGGCTCTGAACGCGCACGCTGCGGGAACCGCTGCCGTCGGCTTCAACGCGGGTTTCGACTTCGACGGCGGTCACGACCCGACAGGCCGGCGCCAAGGCCAGCGCCATCGCCCATGCAGCAGACCGCATGCGCAACAGAATACGCGCGAGGATAGGATTCTGCGCCAATGCGGAAGTCCTGCGTTCTGTTGCTCGCGGCTGGTCTGAGCCTAGGCGCCTGCATGAAGGCGCCTAACCCGGCCGGATTAGGGGGAGAAACGGCTGCACCTCCGGCGCCGCCGGAGATTGCCTGGACGGCACCCGCCGGATGGACGGAAGCGGCGATCGACCAATCGTTCTATCTCGCGAAGTGGGAAGTCGCGGGAGGCGGAGTCGCATCCCTCTCTTGGCTCGGCACCGGCGGCGGCCCTGAATTCATCATCAACAACGTGCAGCGTTGGATTGCAGAGTGGCAGACGCCCGAAGGCACCGCAGTGGTGGATTCCACTTTCCAAACGCTGTCGCTCGGCGGACGCAAGGCGCATCGGCTGGAGTTGGGCGGAACTCTGACAGGAACTCGGCAACTCGGCGGCGGAGATCCTCGCGCTGATTGGCGCCTCTTCGGCGCGGTGATCGAGAGCGAAGCCGGCCCGCTGTTTCTCAAGTTCATAGGACCGAGCGCAGTCATTGAGCGTGATCGCGAAGCGTGCTGGCGCGCCCTCGGTGAGATGCGCGTGCTGCCTGGAAAGGCCAAGTAACCCGCGCGCCCGTCGCGCGATGGTTGAGCGTGGGAACGGACCCGCGCATCGTGCTTCTCGGTCTACAGGCTTGGCCCGGTATGGGGCCAGCACGGCTGAAGAAACTCCGGCTCGCGGTGAATGGCCGCTGGGAAGTCATGCCAGCCGCTTGGGCCTGCGCCTGGGCCACCTTGGACCCGCAAGCCGGCCCGCGACCGGAGTTCGCAGCAATCGTCGATCTCGGCGCCGCCCAAGCGCAAGCCTTGGATCGTTCGGGAGCCACGCTCTTACAACCTGCAGTGTCCGGCTGGCCCGTCCAGTTGGATCAACTGGACCATCCTCCGCCGTTGCTGTTCGTGCAAGGCGATTCTGCCGCCGTGGCAGACGCCGCACATCGCGTGGCAGTAATTGGCGCGCGCGCCTGCACTCCCTACGGCCATGAACAAGCGACGCGCTTTGGAAGCGGATTCGCTGCGGCAGGTGTCACGGTGGTCAGCGGCGCCGCGCGCGGTGTAGACCAAAGCGCCATGCACGGAGCCGTGCAAACCGGAGGACGCGTGGTGGCCGTCATGGGCGCAGGTTTAGACCGCATTTATCCAAGCAGCGCAGAGCCGCTCTTGCGCGCCATCGTCGCTGCAGGCGGCGCCATCGTGAGTGAGTTCCCCTTCGGAACGCCTCCGCAGGCTGGCAACTTTCCGCGTCGCAACCGAGTGTTGGCCGCGCTCTGTCAGGCCGTAGTTGTCGTTCAAGCCACGCGCCGCTCCGGAAGCATGAACACCGTCGGGTGGGCCTTGAGTCTCGGGCGTGAAGTGTGGGGTGTGCCCGGAGCAGTGGACTGCGCAGCATCTCAAGGGCCGCATCTGCTGCTCCGTGAGGGCGCCTCCCTCGCCGAAAGTCCCATGGACGTCCTCCGAGTGCTTGAGCAGCGCTGCACCGAAGACGAACTCGGTCGCGAATCACCCGCGTTGGCGGCGCTGCAAGCCCGAGACCAAGGCCTTGCAGAGTTGGCGGAAGTCACCGGGCGCGGCGAAGAAATCATGCTGCTCGAGTTGCTGGATCTCGAGATGCGCGGACTCGTGATCCGCTTGAGCAGCGGCCTCTATCATCGCTGCGGGCCGCACCGCGCCCAAGCCCCGTAAGGAGCATGAGTTCCACCGCACGCGGCATTCTTCGGCTCGCATTCTGCGCGCCGCTGTGGCTGGTTGCTCTCGCGGCATGCCATTCGAAAGAGCCTTCCGCTCACGACGTCGGCGCGGAACTCACCGGACGCAAAGACCTACTTGCAGACGGCACCCTGGAGATCGTGGAAGGCATAGCTCGCGTCGAGCGCGACGCCTGGGTCACCTCCTGGTACGGACGCGAATCCGAGCCCAACGCCCCAAGCGTGTTAGGCGACGAGCGCCCCGCGCTTCGCGTTTCCACTCCTTCACGCGTGCGCGTTTCTCTGGAGGCTGCTGCTGCACCGCGCGGGTTGCGCACCGCAGTGCGGCGCGTAGGAGCACTGCACGCAGGCCCAAACGCCGCGCCTCTGCGCGCCGAAATTTTCTGGGAGGAGCCGGGAGCTAATCCGCGCTCGCTCGCCTTCGTGCTGCTTTCGCCAGAAACTGACCGTTGGCAGGAGCTTTCCGTAGAACTTCCGGCGGCCAGAGGCCTGCTGTGGATGGTTGCCCACGATGCGCGCGCAGGTCTCGCCAACCAGAGTGCCCACACCGTGGCCTGGGGAGCGCCG
>CAZCXL010000003.1:0-28873 GCA_964502625.1 uncultured Planctomycetales bacterium
GAAGCCGGAGATGTCGGTCGGAATCAACCGATTCGACCGTCAGCATCGGCAAATACTGCGAATGGTGGACCTCCTTCGAGATAGTCACGGCTTACCAGATGACTCCGAGGAATTTTCGGATCTGCTGACTCAACTCACCGAATACTCGAACACCCATTTGCGGGACGAGGAAAAACTGCTGGAGCAGCACGGCTACCCCCGTTTTATGGAGCACCGCCATCTCCATCAGGCATATCGCAAGGCGGTCGTGTCGCTCTGTTTGCAGGTCATGAACCGCCAGATCGGAGCCGTGGCCACAGCTCTCGATTTTCTGGAGAATTGGTGGACGCACCACATCCTGGAAGTGGACTCAGACTACGCTCCCTATTTCCGAAATCTCTCCGTCCAGTGGGAATGAGATCTCGTCCCATGAGCGAAATCGCCCCCAAGAATTGTCAGAGTTGTGGCATGCCCCTGAAAAGGGATGCCGACGGAGGGAGATCCAACGCAGACGGAACGCGAAGCCGCACGTACTGCAGCCACTACTAGAAGGAATGTGGGACTTTGTGCGCGGAAAGATGAAGGAAATGGGCTTCCCCGGATTTCTCTCCGGTCTGTTTACCCGCGGCATCCCGAAGTTGGAGCGCTGGAAACAAAGTTCAGGCTGAGGTTCATTCCCGAGTCCAATCCTCGGGGACCAGCGGCACGAAACGCACCGGAAACAATCGCCGCGACAGGGCGGGACCGCGGGTCGGATCGCGCCACCACGCCTCCAGCATCTGGCCCTCGCGGCCGCCCACGGGCGCCACCAGTCGGCCACCGGGCGCAAGTTGCGCCAAGAGTGCAGGCGGCGGCTCGGGCACGGCCGCGCTCACCAAGATGGCGTCGAAGGGAGCCTGCTCCGGCCAGCCCTGCCAGCCATCGGCGCGGTGCATGGCGAAGTTGCGAAGTTGCAGCTTAGAAAGCCGGTCCTCCGCCGCGCGAACGATTTCTTCATCGGTGTCGAGCGCGCAGACCTGGTGCGCGAGTTTGCAGAGCAGCGCCGTAGTGAAGCCCGTACCGCAACCGACGTCGAGCGTGCGCTCGCCGCCGCGCAGGCGCAGGGCTTCCAGCATGGCCGCGACCACGAAGGGCTGCGACAGCGTGATGCCCTCCGCGATCGGCGCCACCTCATCCGCGTAGGCAAGCTGCGCAAACTCGGGTGGGCAGAACAGCGCGCGAGGAATCTCGCGGAAGGCCTGTAGCACGCGCGAATCGCGAATGCCGCGGGCGGCGAGCAATCGAGCGAGCTGCTCCGGACCGGGGACGCCCATGGTCCGCGATCCTATGCTCATCTTGATGCGGGTGCTCACGTTCCTCACGGCTTCACTGGCCTGGACCCTGCTCACGGCCATGCTGCCCGCCCAGGGCAGCTGACCCGCTTGAAGCAGCACGTCGGTGCCCGAGGGGCCCCGGCTGGAGGCCGGTCCGGCTTCCGAAACAGGACTCGGCAGCCGCTGGCGCATGCGCCTTTCTCAGGCGGCATCGCTCAACAATGACGGCAGCCATCTTTCGACCGAAGGAGTGAACGCTTCCGGCGGTGCGGTGTCCGTGCCGTCGTTCGAACACGTCGTGCGCATGAATACCTGGCGCACGGTGTTCGACCTGGAATACCTCGCCGCGGACGACCTGGCCCTGCGAGTGAAAATGCCCTTCGAATTACGCGACCGCAGCGCTTCGATCCGTCCGATTGCGTCGGCCTCGGCGGCTGAGCTTGCCGACATGCAGCGCGCGCTCGACCTGCATCACTCCGACACGGTGCTGACCGGCGTCCGTGACGTTGAGCTCACCGCGGCGACTTGGTGGCGCGGCGCTTTCCTCGGGAATGATCGGATAGAGCTCGCGTATGGAGTCTCGTTGCCGTTCGGCGAGACCGAGAGCAACCCCTACCGCCGCGACAGTCTGGGCAACCTCTTGCCGCACGAGCACGTGCAGTTCGGCACTGGCACCTTCGATCCGCTCGTGCAGCTCACTTGGGCCGCGCCATTCGCGGAGCACTGGGCGACCGGGTTGTACGGTTCCCTGCGCTTTCCGCTTTACGAGAACGGCAAGGATTATCGAGCCTCGCGCGAAATCACGGTTGCGGGTAGCGTGGGACACGCCCTCTCCGAGCGGTGGCACGTACGCGGACTGCTCACGACGCAGTGGTCCGGCATTGCGGAATGGGATGGCGCGCCGGATGTGAACACGGGCTGGATTGCGTGGTACGCAGGCACGGGAATGGAATACCGCGGTGAGCGGTGGACCAGTTCCTTCCAAATCTTGCTGCCGGTGTCACAGAATACTCTGGGCGCGGGCAGTGAAACCTTCGACCTCGGCCCGGTGCTCAGCCTCTCGCTGCTGTTTCCGTTCTAAGCGAGAAGTTCGGGAAGGACACGCCCGGCAACGTCCGTCAACCGGAAATCCCGGCCGAGATGCCGGTAGGTGAACTTCTCGTGATCGATTCCGAGTAAGTGCAGCATGGTGGCGTGCAGATCGTTGACGGTCGTCACTTCACTCGTGACGTGGTAGCCGAGTTCGTCGGTTTCACCGAAAGTCGTGCCGCCTTGGAAGCCCCCGCCTGCAAGCCAGAGTGAGAAACAGTGCGGATGGTGGTCGCGGCCAAGATAGGTAGAGCCGTTACGCTCTTCGTTCATCGGCGTGCGGCCGAATTCTCCCGTCCAAAGGATGATGGTTTCATCAAGCAGGCCGCGCTGTTTCAGATCCATCACCAGGGCGGCGCATGCCCGCTCGGTCTGCCGACAACGCTCCGGCAAAGAGGTGACGATGTCGTCTCCCGGGCCGGTTCCGTGGCTGTCCCATCCCCAGTGGTGGAGCTGAACGATGCGCACGCCGCGCTCGGAGAGCCGACGCGCCAGCAGCGCATTCGCGGCGAAGGAACTCTCGCCCGGCTTGACGCCGTAGAGATCGAGCGTTTCCTGCTTTTCTGTGGAGAGATCGGCGAGTTCCGGCACGGACTGTTGCATGCGCCACGCCAATTCGTATTGCTGCACCCGTGTTTCCGTTTCCGGATCACGGTGGTGCCCACTGGCGCGCTCGTTCAGAGTGCGGATGGCGTCGAGCGAACGTCGTCGTGAATCCGGCGCCACTCCGGGCGGATTGGCGAGATGTAGCACCGGATCGCCTGAGCCCCGCAGCCGCACGCCCTGATGCAAACTGGGAAGGAATCCAGGGCCCCAAACGGAGGAGCCGCCGTCGGGAAGATAGGGGCCCGAGGTCAGCACGACGAAGGGCGGCAGATCCGGGTTCTCCGTGCCCATGCCCCAAGACAGCCAGGCGCCCAGGCTCGGACGTTCCGGAAGCGGATGCCCCGTGAAGAGAAAAATCTGCGCCGGAGCATGATTGAACTGCTCGGTCTTCATCGAGTGGACGAAAGTGAGATGATCGGCAACTTTCGCCGTTTCTGGGAGCAGTTCAGAAAGCCATGCGCCACCTTCACCGTGCTGTGCGAAGGCGTAAGGCGAACCCAGCATCTTCGGATGCCCCTTGATGAAGGCGAACCGCTCGTTCTGCAGCAGATGATCCGGGCAGGGCTGCAGGTGATAGCGGACGAGTTCCGGTTTGGGGGTATACAGATCGAGTTGCGAGGGCGCTCCGGCCATGTGCACCACGATCACGCGCTTCGCCTTGCCGAAGGAACGTGCGGCGCGGAGTTCCGGCACGACTCGCGCCAAGGGACCGGCCGCGCGCGCCGCCGCCACGCCGGCGGCGCTAGCGGCGAGCGTCTCGAGGAAGCGGCGGCGATTCATCATCCTTTCACAATCGTCTCTTCAAGATTCAGGAGCACGTTGGCGAGCAGCGACCAGGCTTGGTCTTCATCGCCGTGTGCGGCGCGCTCGGCAGTGAGGAACTCCTGCAAGACCCGCGCTTCTTCGGACTCGGGAGGACGCGAGGTGCAAAGCATGAAGCCCCAGGCGATGCTGGTTGCGTCGTCTCCACCCGTGTCCGTGCGCATGCGGCGGCCGAGCGCCTCGGCCATCTCCCAGTACGCCGGGTCGTTCAAAAGCGCCAGGGCTTGGAGCGGCGTGTTCGAGCGCGCGCGTCGGGTGCAGACGAACTCGCGGCTCGGAGCGTCGAAGGCGGCGAAGGTCGCGTACGGTGCGCTGCGGCGCCAGAAGGTGTAGATGCCGCGTCGGAAGCGGTCGGAGTCGCTGGCTGTGCGCCAGCGATCGCCCGCGTAAGGCGCATTGTCCACGCCGGCGGGCTGGAAGGGCATCACGCTCGGGCCGCCGATTTGCTCAACCAACAGACCACTTGCCGCCAGCGCGACGTCCCGCACTTCTTCGGCCGGCAACCGGAGGCGTGACGCTCGCGCCAGCCAGCGATTGCTCGGATCCATCGCCAGCATCTCAGGAGTGGCCACGGAAGATTGGCCGTAGGTTGCACTCTCGAGCAAGAGCGCATGAAGACCCTTGATGCTCCATCCTTCTTCCATGAACCAACATGCCAGCCAATCGAGCAGCTCGGGGTGACTCGGTGCGGCTCCTTGCGTGCCGAAATCTTCCACGGTTGTGACCAGGCCCGCTCCGAAAACCTCATGCCAAACGCGGTTGACGATGACGCGCGCGGTCAGCGGATTTTTGGCGTCCACGAGCCAACGCGCGAAAGCCAGCCGATCGTCAATGAGCTCTTTGCCGCTTTTCAGAGCCGCTGGAACTCCTGGTGTGACGAGTTCCCCCGGCGCGAGGAAGGATCCTTTGATCATCAGGTGAGTCTCGCGCGGTTCGGTGCGACGGCGCAGGACCATGGTTTTGACCGGATGGGGCAGCGCGGCTTCCAAGGCCGCGATTTCTGAGCGCAAAGGCGCCGTTTCCGGGGCGGTCGCGTTCCAATGCGTGCGCGCACGCGCCTGTGCGCCGACGTCATCGTTCGCAAGCAAGGCGGCCGCGATTGCGGACGGGAGACGGAGATGCACTTCCGGTGCTGCCGTGATCGCGCCCGCGTCTGCCCAGAGCACGCGGCCGCTGTGCTGGGTGAAGGCAAGCCCGTCCAACTCTTGGCCGGGCATGAGTCCGATCGCGGACAGCGGCAGTTCTAGGCGCACCCACTTCCCGAGTTCAGGAAGCGCTCCTTCCGCGTGGTGCGCGAAGGATTCCGTGCCGAGGCCGCCGACGTCAATCAAATCTTCTCCCCAGTAGGCGCGATGTTCCCACGAGCCGCCTTGGTGGGCTTTGAGCATGAGGGTGCGCGGCGGGCGTTCCGGATCCAGCCACACTTCCACGAAAAGCGAATCGCCCTCCGTGGGCACGGGCGCGAACTCCGCGCCTTCGAAGTGGTGCTGGGCGACTCCGTCAGAGGCTTGCTCGCGCACGGCGCCCCGGGTCGGATCTTGCGAAGGCAGTGCGGCAGCCCACTCTTGGATGCTCGCGGGCGGCGCGGCGTGTCCACTGACCCAGGAGAAATCGCTGCGCTCCGCGGCCGGGCGCGCAAGTGCAGCCTTCGCGTCGAACTCCCAGGCCGTGAAGGCTGCAACGAGAGCCGGATCACCGAACGAGAACGATTCGCGTAACCAGGAGAGCTTGCTTTGAATCCGCGCGATCTCCACGGCTTGAGCTTGTGTGGGAACTTCCACGGTGGGACCCATGCCCTGGCCGCCGTCATCCGTGTTGTTGAACACGGCGAACACCCGGTAGTACTCCTTCTGGCTGATCGGATCGTATTTGTGATCGTGGCACCGTGCGCAGGCCAAGGTGCTTCCTAACCACACCGAGGCCGTCGTCCCCACGCGATCGTTCACCGCAGCGACGCGAAATTCCTCGGGGTCGACCCCGCCTTCTTCGTTGAGCATCGTGTTGCGATGGAATCCTGTGGCGAGGATTTGCTCAGGAGTTGCGTTGGGAAGCAAATCGCCGGCGAGTTGCTGGATCGTGAATTGGTCGTAGGGCAAGTCCGCGTTGAAAGCGTCAATCACCCATTCTCGCCAGCGGCTCATTTCACGATCACCGTCCTTCTCGTAGCCGTCGCTGTCCGCGTAGCGCGCGAGATCCAGCCACCAACGCGCTTGTTTCTCACCGTAATGCGGAGATGCCAGCAGACGTTGCACGGCTCGGTGCCATGCGTCCGGCCGCGGGTCGGTGAGAAAATCGTCGAGTTCCTGTGGATGAGGTGGAAGGCCGATCAAATCCAGCGAAGCCCGACGCAGCAAGGTGGCGCGATCCGCCTCCGGGCTGGGGGAGAGGCCGTGTTCATTCATTCCCTGGAGCAAAAAGGCGTCCAAAGGATTGCGCACCCATGCCGGTTCCGAAGTTTGAGGCACTGGCGGCTTGTGGGGCAGGTCGTAGGCCCAGTGTTTCGCTGGCCAGGTCGCCGTGCGCCCGTCGTCGGGCCAAAGGGCGCCTTCGTCCAGCCATTGCCCAAGGATTGCGATCTGTTCCGCCGACAAAGGTGTGACGTCGGAATCCGCGGGCGGCATCCGCTCGTCCTCGATCTCACTCGAGACCAGCAACCACAATTCACTTTCCTCGCGGGAGCCTGGGACGATCACCGCGTCTTTGCCGTAATGCGAGCCCGCGAAGGCGGCGGCGCGCTGATCAAGACGCAAGCCAGCCTTGTGTACGCGCGAGCCGTGACAGGAGAAGCAGTGCGCGTCCAGAATCGGCAGGACGTCCTTCTCAAACTCCACCGGCACGCGGTTGGGTTCCTGCGCCGCGAGCCAAGTCAAGATGGCGGCTGCCGTGGTCGATAGGGCGGCCCGCTTCATCGTGTCTTAGGAGTTTACGACGGAATTCCGCAAGGTGCCGAGCCCGTCAATTTCCACTTCCATCACGTCGCCGGGCTTCAAGAAGACCGGGGGTTTGCGCGCGAACCCGACGCCGGGCGGGGTGCCGGTGGAGATGACGTCGCCAGGCTCCAGCGTCACGTAACGCGAGAGATAGGCAAGAATTTCGTCCACTCCGAACACGAGTTGCGCGGTGGTGGAGTCCTGCATGACCGCACCGTTGAGGCGCAGCCGAATCCCGAGCGCGTGAGGATCTGGAATGGAGGCTCCCGTGGCGAGAATCGGCCCCAAGGGCGCAAAGCCTTCGCAGGCCTTGCCGCGCGTCCACTGTCCGTCGGAGAACTGAAAGTCGCGCGCGCTCACGTCGTTCATGCAAGCGTAGCCCAGGATGTGAGCGCGCGCGTTCGCTGCGCTGACGTGGCGCGCGCGCCGGCCCACGACGAAGGCGAGCTCCGCCTCGTAATCCGTTTGCGTGCTGCCTCGGGGAATCGGCACCGCGTCACCTGGGCCGATCACGCAGGAGGAGAACTTCGCGAAGTAGAGCGGAACTTCCGGCAGCGCCATGCCGCTTTCCGCCGCGTGATCACGGTAATTCAATCCGATGCAGATCAGTTTTCCAGGACGCATGACCGGAGCGAGCAGCCGCGCATCCTCGAGCGGAATCCCCGCGCCGCGCGGACTCAGTTGGCCCTCGTGGACCTCGGCGAGCGCGGCCAATTGCTCCGAGGGATTCGCCAACGCGCCGGTCAGCGGACGGATCAATCCGTCTTCCAGTGCGCCCAGCCGGACGATTTTTTGCTGCTCGAAAGTGACGATCTTCATGCTTCGAAGGCGACGCCGGACTCGCGGCTGACGCATCTCAGGTCTTCGATCACGGCCGGAACGAGAGGAATGCCCAAGCGGCCACGCTCGGCCTCGGCTTCGCGCTCGGGGTCGCCGGGAATCAGTACGCCAGAGGTTCCGGGTTGCGGACGGGTCGCGCGGAAAGTGCGCACCCAATCGTCTACTTGGCGTCCGAACTCTTCCGGATCGATGAAGCCGTCGATGCGCATCGCGCCAAAGAAGTGGCCGATGCCCTTGCCGACGGAGCGCGCAGGCATTTCCTGACGCAGCGCGAAGGGGGGGGCGAATGGTCCCCAGTTCGCTCCGGAGAGAACGCAGCAGAGCATGTCCACCATGGTTGCCAGGCAGTAGCCCTTGTGTCCACCGGACTCAGCAAAGGAACCCAGCGGCAACAGCGCGCCGCCCGCGATCATGCCCGCGGGACTCTCGGTGTGCTCACCATGGGCGTCAATCGCCCATCCGCGCGGAATGCTCTTGCCTGCGCGCTGCGCGATTTCGACCTTGCCGTAGGCGACGGCGCTGGTGGCGAGGTCCACGACGACCGGCGGCTCTTCCAAGCCAGGAAAGGCAATGGCAATCGGATTGGTGCCGAGCATGCGCTCCGCGCCACCCAATGGCGCGACCAGTTTGGTGCTGTTGGTCATGGACCATCCGATCATGCCGCGCTCCAGCGCACGCAGCGGATAGTAAGCGGCAATGCCGTAGTGATTGGTGTTGCGCACGCTCACCCAACCCGTGCCCACGGCCTCGGCTTTGTCCATGGCGATGTCGTTCGCGCGCGGCCCCACCACCAACCCAAGTCCGTTGTCGCCGTCCACAGTGGCCGTGCTCGGCGATTCCCGCACTATGCTCAGCCGCGGCCTCGGATTGATGCGGCCCAGAGTCAACATGTCGTGGTAGGTGCGCAGGCGGGCGACGCCGTGCGAATCCACGCCACGCAGATCGGCGGCGGCGAGCACGCTGGCGGCCAGTACGGCATCTTCCGCGGGTACGCCATGGCGCTCGAACACCGCGCGGCAGAAGGCACTGAGACTCTCGGCAGGGAAGCGGTGGGCGGTCATGAGAGTTCCACGACTCCTTTGATGGAGGAAGCATTCTTTCCCCATTCGGCGAAGGCAGCCGGGACCGCCGCGAGGCCGGGTAGCACCTCCGTGACGATTTCCTCCGCGCGCACGGCGCCGGACTCCAGCAGGTTCAGCGCGCGTCGATAAATTTCAGGCTTCCCGTCCGCTCCGATCGCTCCGCTGGCGCCCGTGGGCAGGACCAGCGTGGGCTCGTACCAGTGCAGCGGATTGAGCGCTTCGAGACTGCTGCCGCCATGTCCGAAGCCGTAGAGCAGGACCGTGGCTTGCTTGCGAATCTGTCCGAAGATTTGCTCAAAGGCGCGTCCTGATCCGCTGGCCTCAATGACCCACTCCGCGCCGCCGCCGGTCAATGTGCGCACGGCTTCCACAGGATCCTGACTCCGCGGGTCCAGGCCGGTGGCGCCGAAACGCTCGGCGAGGTGCCGCTTGCGTGGATCGGGCTCGCTCACGATCACCATGCCGTCGAAACCGATGACACGACGCAGAACCTGCACGAAGAGCAAGCCTGCGGTACCGCCGCCCGTGATGAGGATCGAGCGGACGCGGCGCGCGGGTTCATCGGCGCCCACGGTGAAGCGGGCGCGTGCCGCCTGCGTTGCGGCGCAGGCGTGCAGCACACAGGCCAGTGGCTCGCTCAGTGCTGCATGACGCGCGGGCAAAGCGCCATCTCGCGGGATGCAGTTCGTCGCGGGCACGCAAATGTGCTCCGCCAAGCCACCGGGAAGCCCAGTGATGCCATGCTCGACGTAATCCGCGCATTGATGCGTGTCTCCGTCCGTGCAGTATGCGCACCAACGCGCACGCGCGCGGCCACGGCTGGAGCAGTTCCAACCTTGATCCACCACCACGGACGTGCCGACAGCCATACCGGAGTCCACGCCACAGTCCTCGACGGTTCCGACGATCTCGTGCCCGAGTACTTGCGGATGCTGCTCCAACGGCACCGGCTTACCGTCGGTGCCAAAGTGGTAATTGGACTCACCCGTCCAGATGTGATGATCCGAACCGCACAATCCGACGGCATCCACGCGCAGCAGCACCTCGCCCGCGCGCGGCGTTGGGTTCGGAATCTCGCGCAGCTCCAAGCGGCGAGGTGCGGAGAGGACGACGGCCTTCACGGGTCGGCTTAGAGCGAGAACGGCTCTGGCGCCCAGATTTGGAACTCGCGGTGGCCAGTTTCTTCCGCGCGCGCGCGCGCTTGGCCGCCGGAGACCAGCAGCAGGTGTTCGAAGAGGCGCGCGCCGACCTCATCGATCGTCTCCACGCCATCGATGATGGTGCCGGCGTTGAGGTCGAGATCTTGCTTCATGCGCTCGAAAACCGAGGTGTTGGTGGCGAGTTTGACCACCGGCACGATGGCGTTGCCCATCGTGCTGCCGCGTCCGGTGGTGAACACCAACACATTGCATCCGGAGGCGACGAGGCCCGGCACGGATTCTTGATCGTAGCCTGGTCCCATCATCAGGTTCAGACCGCGGCGCGGAGCCGGCTCAGCGTAGCCCATCGTGCCTTCGATGCGCGTCGTGCCGCCCTTGGCGATCGCGCCCAAAGATTTGATGGTGATGTTCAGCAGGCCGCCTTCGATGTTGCCCGGGCTCGGATTCATGCCCAACTTGGCGCCGATCTTGCCCACGTGATCCTTGAACCAATCCACCATTCCGTAGACCTCGCGGCCGACCGTGACGTCTCGCGAACGCATTGCGAGCACGTGCTCGGCGCCACAGAACTCCGGGATCTCGGTGAGAATTGCCGTGCCGCCCTGGTAGACCACGCGGTCTGCCGCTGCCCCCAAGGCCGGGTTTGCGCTCAATCCCGAGAAACCGTCGGACGCTCCGCACTTGAGACCGAGCACCAACTCGGAGGCGGAAACTTGCGTGCGTTGCGCGGCGTTGACCTGGGTGAGCATGCCCTCGACTTCCGTGAGTCCGCGCTTGATCGCGGCTTGTGTGCCGCCTTCGTCTTGGATGCCAATCCACACCACGGGTTTATCGCGAATGGCTTTGCCGTTCGCTTCCATCCAGTCGCGGAGGATCGAGGAGCCCGTTTTCTCGCAGCCGAGTTCGAGAAACACCACGCCGCCCACGTTCGGGTGTGCCGCGTAGGCCGCCAAGGTGCGCAGAATGGTGGACACGTTCGCGCCGTCCGGCGTGCCGCAGCCTTTGTTGTGCGCCAGTGCCACCACTCCGTCCACGTTCGGATGGGTCTCCGCGCTCCAGAGCGTGAATTCGGCGACGGTCGCGATGCGATTGGCCTCGTGGCTCGCGCACATGCTGGTGGGAATCACGGCGATCCAGTTGCGGGTGCCCACTCGGCCATCCGTGCGTAGAAAGCCGCGGAAATGATTGCGCTCGGATTCCTTCACCAAAACCGGAGCCTTGGTGTTCAAGTGAGGCGGTAGTTCGCGCACCACCGGAATCTCGTCGTTCATCACGGCGTGGGTCACGCGCTGTCCGGCATGAATGCCCAAGCTGGTGCCGATCGGCTGTCCATACTGACGCACGAACTCTCCGGCTGGAATCTCGCACAGGGCAAGGCGATGTCCGCCTGGAATTTCTTCCGAGACGCTGATCTCTTGGTTCCCACCACCCGGCAGCGTGGGAAGTGAGGGCAGCATCACGCGTGTGCCGAGGTTCGCGCCGTACTTGACCACCGCGACGTTGTCGGACGGCGCGACGTGGACGGCAATGTCATGCAGGCTGGCGGCCGAACTAGTGCAGAGCTTGGATTCAGTCATCAAGATCCTCCAAAGGGAGACGTCCGGCGGCGTGCAGCCGCGCGAAGGCCGCTGCGGTCTGGGGAATGCCTTGCGCGAGCGGAGTGCGCGGCACGTGGGGATAGTTGGCGCCGAATGCAGCGCCATCGAGTTGGCCAGCGATCGCCAGAGGCGCACCGGTGCTCGTCAGTCGTTCCGCGCTTCCAGGCACGGCTTTCCCGATCAGGGTCAGAAACCGCTCCACGGTCGCGGATTCACCGTGCACGTTGTACACGTGTGCGCCGCTCGGGCCCGTCTCGGCCGCGGCGATGAAGGCGGCGGCCACGTCCGCCGCCAGTAGGAAATCCGTGCGTCCGGAGAAGCGCACGCGATAAGGCAGACCGGCCACCGCAGCTTTCAATGCTTTCGTTGGACCACTGGTGAGGCCTTGATCGCGAGCGACTCCGTACACGGTGAGCGGCCGCAATCCGGCGGAAGAGATTCCATGCGTCTCCCAATACACGCGCGCGTTGCCCTCGTTGGCAAGTTTGTAGACACCGTAATGGGTGCGCGGTGTGGGAGCCTCGTCCTCACGTGCGCCGTCTTCGGCCGGCGCATCCGGGTCGCGGCCGTAGACAGCAGCGCTGCTTGCATAGGCGAGCCGTGGCAACTTCAGCGCGCGCGCGGCCTCGAACACCGCCAGAGTGCCCAGCACGTTGACGCGCGCGCCCTTCACCGGCTCCGCGGCGCAGAACGGCACCTGCAATCCAGCGAGGTGAACGATGCGTTGCGCGCCACTGCGCTCCATGGCGGCGCGCACGGCGAGTTCATCGGAAACGTCTCCTTCCAGCCACTCGACGCGCGCAGCATCGGCAGGATGCTCGAGCACTTGGCGGAGTCGCCGCTCGTCCTTGCGCAGGTCGAAGGCCAGAGGCACGGCGCCGCGCTCCAACAGTGCACGCATCACCCAGGCTCCGATGCAGCCCGCGGCTCCTGTGATGAACCAGCGCTCGGCGGTGTCGGTCATGCTCAGAGGGCCGTAATCGGCGGATAGGCGTTGCGCACGCTTGTGGGCACGGTAAAGCCGTAAAAGGCCGCAGCGTTGCCGCCGAGGAGCGCCGCGCGCTCCTGGCGGTCGAGGCGCGTGGATTCTTCGAGAAACGCGTAGGACTGGGCGTAGCTGAAGTCGCACATGGTGCGCGGCCAGTCGCTGCCCCACATCACTTTTTCCATCCCGACTTCATCTCGCGCGCGCAGGACGGCATCTAGCGCGCCAGGGAAAGGCGGACCTTCGTTGCGATAGAGCCAAACGATTCCGCCGGTCTCGATCCTCACGTTCGGATGCCGTGCCAACCGCAATTGGCCCGGCCAGCCGCCGCGATTCGACATGCCAAAATGACCCACGGACACGCGGAGCAGCGGATGCCGCGCCAGCACGCGCTCCAGCGCGGGCACTTGAGTTTCACCTTCGCTAAGGTCTGCCGCCAAGAATCCGCCTTCGCGTTCCAAGCGCTCGTGCACCGGCATCAGCGCGGCGTGATCGAGGGGAAGACCGTCTTGCAGATGTGCACCGCAATACTTGAGACCGCGAAATCCACGGTCCAGCAATCTCATGCAGTCCGTCGCAGCCTGCTCCGCCGGTAAGAATAAATCCGGGAGCCCGTACGCGAAGAAGCGCTCCGGATATTTCTGCATGAGGGTGAGCGCATAGTCGTTTTGCTCGCCGTCCAGATACTCCTGCACGAGCACTCCCGCGTCGATTCCGTGCGCGTCGAACACCGCAAGCGCGCGTTCGCCGAGGGCGAGTCCGTCAGCAAGTTCGGCGGGCATGCCCCGCACGATGCGCTCGCCCACGCGCAGCAGGGCGCCCCCGAGGGGTACGACCGCCAGATCGCGGCCTAAGCGGCCATGCAGGCGGTTCCAGCAATGCAGATGAGAGTCAATGCGCACGAGAGAGATGGATACAGAGTATCGGGTCGCCTTTCAAAGGTCACGCACGCCTTTCATCTGTGCTTTTTATGGGCGCAATGCTATGCTGGAATCCATGCCCGGCCGGAACTCTGACACTGGCGCACGACCCAAGTACTCCGCTCCTGCACTGGAGAAAGGCTTGGACATTCTGGAACTCCTCTCCGCGGAGAGCGCGCCGATGAGTTTGGCCCAAATTGGGCAGCGTTTGGAGCGCTCGAGCGGCGAAATCTTCCGCATGCTCGCTGCACTCGAGCGTCGTGGCTACCTCGCGCGGGGCCCACGGCCGGAGCAGTACATGCTCACGCACAAACTCTACGAACTCGCGCATCGGCATCCGCCGGCGAAGCGGATCCTCGCTTGCGCGCTGCCCGCCATGGAAGAGCTCGCCCAAAAGGTTCAGCAGTCCTGCCATCTGGCGGTGCGACATGGCGACGCCGCACTGATCGTGGCGCAGGTGGATTGTCCGGGTTTCACGGGTTTCTCCGTGCGCGTCGGCGCGACTGCACCGCTCGTGGACTGCTGCTCAGGCCGCGTGTTGCTTTCCTTCCAGGACGCTCCAACGCGCAAGACTTGGATTGGTGGGGCGCTGATGGCTTCCAAAGATGGAACCACTGCCGCAGCCCTCAACCCCTTGTTGAGCAACATCGCGCACCAAGGCTGGCACCGCCAGGAGAGCCGGATCCATCCGGGCATCGTAGATTTCGGTGCGCCGGTGATGGATCACGATGGACATGCCTTGGCGGCGCTCACGGTGCCGAACCTGCGCGCCGTGCATTCGAGCACGGATGATCGCCTGATGATCTCCGCTCTGCAGGCCGCAACCGCTCGCATCGCAGAGTGCCTCGGTAACCCCGCGCTCAACGCCGAATAGCCGTGCGCCGCGGCTCGCATCTGCTTCTCGCGTCATTTCTGGCTTGCGTGAGCGCGGCCTGCGGCGGGGGTTCCCAAGCCCAAGGGCCGTTGATCGCGGTGATTCCGAAGGGCACGACGCATGAATTCTGGAAGAGCATCCATGCGGGTGCGGTGCAGGGCTCACGTGACAGCGGCCTACAGATCTACTGGAAGGGGCCGAACAAGGACGATGACCGAGATGCGCAGATCCGTGTCGTCGAAGATGCCATTTCACGCGGCGTGGATGGCATCGTGATCGCGCCTTCGGACAACAAGGCCTTGGTGAGGCCGCTCCAAGAGGCCGTCAAGGAAGGGATCCCGGTCGTAGTGATTGATAGTCCGATCGACTGGGATGGCAAGGTCAGTTACATCGGCACGGACAATTATCAAGGCGGTGTGGTGGGCGCGCGCGCGCTGGCCGGCTTGCTCGGAGGCAAGGGCACGGTGCTCATGATGCGCTACTTCGAGGGCTCGGGCAGCACCATGGCGCGCGAGCAAGGCTTCCTCGACACTGTGGTGAAAGAATTCCCGGGTCTGGAGGTGATTTCGAGCGGCCAATATGGCGGATCCACCACGGAGTCTTGCTACGCCACCGCAGAGAACCTGCTCAATTCGTTCCCGCGGGTCGAAGGCATCTTCGTCGCCTGCGAGCCCACCACCTTTGGAATGCTGCGCGCGCTGCAAGACTCCGGCCGCGCGGGCAAGATCCGCGTGGTCGGCTTCGATGCCACCGAGAAACTCTTGGAAGGGTTGCGCCAGGGACACTTGGACGGCCTCGTCCTGCAGAATCCCTTCAAGATGGGGGAGATGGGAGTGAAGGCCATGGCCGACCATCTGGCCGGGCGTCCGGTGCCGCCGATCGTGGATACAGGCACCGTCGTGGCCACGCGCGAGAATCTGGAAACGCCCGCAATTCGCGAGTTGATCCACCTCGATTTTTCGCGCTGGCTCGAATGAGCGCGGTTTCGACGCGCCTGCGCATGCGCGGCGTGCGCAAAGCCTTCGGCGGCGTTCATGCCTTGCGCGGCGTGGACCTGGAGGTTGCGGCAGGAGAGATTCACGCGCTGGTTGGCGAGAACGGGGCGGGCAAGTCCACGCTCATGAAAATTCTTTCTGGCGCGCTGCAGCCGGATGCGGGTGATCTGACGCTCGACGATGCGCCCTTTGCTCCCTCCGGACCGGGCGCGGCGCGCGCACTCGGCGTGACCATGATTTATCAAGAGTTGAATCTCGCGCCGCATCTGACCGTGGCCGAGAACGTGCATCTTGGCCGGGAACCCCTGCGCGGCTTTCTGCTGGACCGCGCCGCCATGCGCGACGGTGTGGCGCACGCGATGGAACTGCTCGCGCGCTCGGACGTTCACCCGGATGCGCGCGTCTCCGATCTCGGACCTGGTCCGCGCCAACTCGTGGAAGTCGCGCGCGCGCTCGCCGGGCAGGCGCGGGTGATCGTGATGGATGAGCCGACTTCATCCCTCACCCGCGACGACGTGGACCGCTTGTTCGCCGTGGTCCGTCGATTGGCGGCGGAAGGCGTGACGGTGATTTACATTTCGCACTTCCTGGAGGAAGTGAAAGAGATTGCGAGCCGCTACACGGTCCTCCGCGACGGCGAAACTGTGGCTCAGGGATCAGTCGCGGACATCAGCGAGCGGGAGTTGATCCGAGCGATGGTCGGGCGGGAGCTGGCCGAAGCCTATCCACAGGTTCCGCACGTGCCAGGAGATCCCATTTTGGAACTGACCGAGCTTGCGGGGCGCGGCGGACCCCGTGCAGACTTGCCGCGCGCGGTGTCCTTGAGTTTGCGTCGTGGTGAAATTTTCGGCGTGGCCGGACTGGTGGGCGCCGGACGCACGGAGACCGTGCGCGCCGTGCGGGGCCTCGATCCGGTGCGCAGCGGACAGGTGCGTTTGTGCTGCATTCCGTCGCCGCGCGTGGGATTGCTCTCGGAGGACCGCAAGCAGGAGGGGCTCGCGCTTTCCATGTCCTTATCGGACAACGTCACCTTGTCCAGCCTCGACCCGCTGGTTCGCGGAGGCTGGCTCAATCGGCGCGCACAGGATGCCGCGGCGGCACGGCGGATCGCGGAATTGGGAATCAAATGCTCGAGCCCGCAGCAATCGGCGAGCGCGCTCTCGGGAGGCAATCAGCAGAAAGTCGCGCTCGCCCGCCTGCTGCACGAAGAAGCCGAGGTGTTGCTGCTCGATGAGCCCACGCGCGGCGTGGACGTGGCCAGCAAGGCCGAAATCTACCGTTTGATCGGCAGATTGGCTGCGCAGGGCCGAGCCGTGTTGATGGTCTCCTCCTACCTGCCCGAGTTGCTCGGCGTATGCGATCGCATCGCAGTCATGCACCGTGGCGTGCTCGGACCCGCGCGCGCCACCTCGGAGTGGACGGAAGAATCGCTCATGGAGGCCGCCACGCGCGGAGAAGCGGCATGATGCGACTGCGCGCTTTGCTGGCGCCGTTTCTGGGCCTCATCTTCGTGGTGGCACTGTTCTCCGCCCTCGTGCCGGAGGCTTTCCCCACGCTCTACAACTTCCGGACGGTCAGCACGCAGACCGTGGTGGTGGGACTCGGCGCGATCGGCATGAGTTTCGTGATCATGTCCGGCGGCATCGACTTGTCGGTCGGCTCCGTGATCGCGCTGTCTTCGGTCGCGGCGGCCGCCTCGCTCAACGCCGGATGGTCTGCAGCGGCGGCAATTTGCGCGGCGGTGCTGACGGGCGCCTTCTGCGGCTTGCTGAATGGTTTACTGATCGCGCGCCTGCGCATCATGCCCTTCATCGCCACGCTCGGCATGATGGGAATCGCGCGCGGCACCGCCAAACGCATCACCGGCGGGCAGAAAATCGACGCGCCGGCGTCCTGGCTGCCGGATTTGGTGAGTAAATCGTCCGCCGATGCCTGGCTTGGTCTGCCGCCCGGGCTCTGGATTCTGCTCGCGCTCGCCGCGCTGATGGCGAGCGTGCTCCGCCGCACGCCCTTCGGTCTGCACGTGGTTGCGATCGGCAGCAACGAAGCGACCGCGCGCCTCTGCGGGGTCAACGTTCCCGGCACGATCACGCGCGTCTACATCCTCAATGGCGCCTTCGCAGGCCTTGCCGGCGCGATGCTGTTCGGCCGGCTCTCCGTCGGCGAACCCACCGCGGCGGTGGGCATGGAACTCGACATCATTGCCGCCTGCGTGATTGGTGGCGCGAGCCTCTCCGGCGGCGAAGGCGGCATGCTCGGCGCGATGATCGGCGCCTTCCTCATGGCCTTCCTCGCCAACGGCATGAACCTCGCGCAAGTCGAGAACTATTGGCAGGAGATCCTGATCGGCGCGATCATCGTCGCTGCGGTAGCGCTCGACCGCTGGCGCCATCGCCGACGCTGATCGCCATTACTCCAAGCCGAGCCGCTTGCGCAGGTCGGAGTTCTGCGGAAAGGCGCTCAAGCCGAGGTTCCAGGCCTCCTTGGCCTTGGCCGCGTTCCCCGTCTGCTCGTACATGTTGCCGAGGAACAGATAGGTCTGCGCGAACTCAGGCCGCGGCGCCATGTTGGCCTGCTTGCCGACCAGGATCTCGAAGTGGTTGATCGCCTCCTGCTGCTTGCCGAAGACCGGCGGCCAGAAGGTGTAGGAGATCGCCTTGTTGAAGCGCGCGTCCCAGTGATTCTCGTCGAGCGCGAGCACGGCGTCGAAGGTCTTGTCGGCCTTCGTGGACCAAGCCCCGGCCTGCCCACCGGTCGCCTCGCCCTGAATGATGGGCTGGAGGTACGCGTTGCCGAGTTCGTATTGCAGGCCGGCGTTCTTGGGATCAGCCTTGGCGCGTGCTTCGATCAACGCAATCAAGGCTTCGGTTTGCCCGGCCTCGTGGGCGGCCTTCCAAACCCGATCGCGGTCGTCGGAGGTGACGAAGGGATTGAGCAGCGCGGCGACGGACACCTGCGCATCGAAGGCGGCTCCGGTTTCGCCGCTCTTGGCGGCGGCGGCCAGCGGTCCGGGCTGCGCCTCGCCGTATTTCGCCATGGCCCGCGCCACGGCGCGCTCGACCAGTTCGTCGAGTGCCGGTTCGCGGCTGATGGAGGCGCCTGCATTGCTGGCACGGAGCGAGGCGAGCTCTGCTTGCAGACTCTGATTGTGAAGGCGCATTTCCTCCACGGCGCCGCGCAGAGTCTGGAGTTCCTCCACGGCGAACCCGGACTGAGCATTGGACGAAGGTTCCGGTCGAAGCAGAAACAGGCCGAGTCCGGCGACCGCCGCAGAGACGGTTCCGGCAAGCAAAAAGAGGGAGATCGGGCGCATCGAAGCCCTCATCCTACGCGCGCAACTCGCGTGCGTTGGGAATCCGCTCGTTCATCACCTTGCGCCACAGTGGCGGCACCAGGGCCAGGAGCACCATGCCCGCGTATCCCGTGGGCATCTTCGGGCTCTCCACGCGATGCTCTAACTCTGGGTAAGGCTTGGACGCCCGCAGATGGTGCGCGGCGTGGCGCGGCAAGCCGAAGAGCAGCCAACGCGTCAGTCGGTGCTCGCTGTCCCAGGAGTGCTGCGCTCCTTGCGGCTCCCAGTCGCCGTTCGCAAGTTGCGCGCGGCGCAGCCCGTAGTGCTCGATGTAATTCACGGTTTCGAGCAGGAGTACGGCGACGATCGCAATCGTGGCGAGCGCCGCCATGCCGGAGAAACCCGCGAGCGCACCCGTCAGCCCGAAGGTGAGCATCGGCCACAACACCCAACGCAGACGCCGATCGCCCGCGAAGAACCCTGAGCCGGTGCGCCGCTGCGCCCGCGTTCGCTCCAGGCGCCACGCGTTGCGCAAAGTTCCATCAATCGAATGGGGAAGCTGCGCCCAGAGTCCGCGCCCGCGCGGCGCACTCACGGCATCCGTGGGTGTTCCGACCGCTAAGTGATGGCCGTAGACGTGTTCGACCACGTACGGCGCGTATTGCACGCTCGCCATCAGGCATTCGCCCAGCGCGCGATCCCACTTCGAATGACGATGAAATAATTCGTGCGCAGCAACGATTCCGAATCCGCCGCAAGCAACGCCGCAGGAAAGCACCGCGCCGAGTTGAGTGCTAAGCGCGAGACTTGGATCCGTGGCGGCGCGTACTGCGACAATCATCATCACGCCTTGGAGCGGCACCGTGAAACGCAGCCACAGCCGGTGCCAAGCAGTTTCCGGTTGCGGCGGGTCCTCTGGATGTTCGCCGATCCCATGATCGAGCAGCGGAATCACACCCAGGATCAGGGCGAGGCCGCTCCAGGCCCAGCCTCCACCGGCAAGGATGCCCGCGAGCACGAGGGCTTGCACCAGCAGCGGCGCGGCCCAAGGCAAAGCGAGCATTGCGGCGCTCCTTGCGAACTACTCCTCGTCTTCCTCGGGTGGCACGTAGGTGTCGTGACCCTCTTTCTTGAGGGCGGTCAATTCCGAGTAGAGCGCCTTCGCGTCGGCGAAACGGGCTTCGACGATGGCTTGCTCGACCTGGAGCAGGCGGTCCGTTACCGCCAGCATTTTGCGTTCGAAACCGATCCGCCACACAACTTTCTCCACGTCGGAGAGCGGGGTGAAGGGTTCCGGGCAGAGACCCCGCGCGGTGAGCGCCGCGACCTGCATGTCGCGCAGTCGGGTGAGGTTATCTGCCGCCTTCTCGGGCGAATCGACGCTGCGACGCAGTGCCTTCATGCCGCGGTCGATGGTTTCCATCGCCGTCTCGAGCGGGGAATCCAGTTGATGCTCGGCGGCGGGTTCTTGCGGAACTGCGTCGTAAGAAACCCATGCGGCAACGGGCGCAAGGATTGCGAGCCCAGGAAGGAAGAAGCGAGCCATTCGGTGCATGCGGGTCTCAGGATATCAGAGGCGGATTTCCACGTCTGCCACGGGGAGAAAGGAGCGATCGAAACGCTCCACGAAGTCCGCAAGCATCACGCCGGTGGAACGACGCAGCACAAGTTTCTTTTCCTTGTCCTCAAGGGTGACGCTCACGCGTCCGGTGGGCGGCGCGAACTCGGCCGGGAGCAGCAAGCGCACCACGCCGACGCCCTCGCCACTGAGTCGGATCTTGCCCTCCGCATCGCGCTCGATCCGGACGGAGGCCGTGCAGGCATCGGCCAATTGGAGCATGTGCCGCACGCGCTGCTCGTGATCCCAGGCATCCCATTGCGCGCCGTCGACGCGGACCTCGAAGGTCTCCTTCACCTCCTTTTGGTAGCGCGTGATCTCCATCCATGCAGCCCGCGCAGGCAGTTCCCAAGCCGCACGAAGCCGGATGCGGGTCGGGAAGGGCGCGCGCACGGCGGACCCCAGAAAGGCGGCCCAATCCACTTCGTCGTGGCGGTATCCATGTCCGATGCCCGCCTGCTCGATCAATTGAGCATCCGCCGCGCCGACGGCACGCAGGCGCTCGAAGGCGAGCCGCAGATTGATCAGCAGTTTGGGATCGTCGTCGCTTCCCTGCAGATCACGCAGCGGAAGATGCGCGACGTTCTCAACGTAGCGCAAATTGTTCCGCCCGCCGCTCACGACGAAGGTAGGTCCGCCGATGCGCGGGGAGACGCTCGCCCAAAGGTCGGGGTAGCGCACGGCCAGATCCCACGCCAGGTGCCCGCCGCGACTGGAACCCGAGAGATGAATCCGGTTCTCATCCACGTCGTAGTGGCGGCGTGCCCAGCGCAGCGCGGCGAGTGCTGCGGCGCGCTCGCGCGGAGTGAAGGCGTAGCCGCCGTCTGCCTGAGGATCCGTGGGCGCGCACACGATCATGCCGAGCGCCTCGGCCGTCGCTTGCCATTCGCTGAGCATCTGGCTGCCGTTTCCACCGGCGCCGTGCAGTGCGAACATCAGCGGAGCGGGCCGCGCCAAGTCGCGCGACGCAGGGACGTAGAAGTGCAGGGTGGTGGCTTCGGTCTGCTCCAAGACGGGCAGCTCAACCGAGACCGAATGGGCTCCGACACCATCCGGAGCGCCCGGAGCGGGGGTGAAGCTCGCGGCTGCAGCCAACCAATCTTCCAAGCTCACGTCTTTGCGTCGCGCCAGAGTGGTTGCCGCTTTCCCTCGCGCAGCAGGGTCAAGGAGATCCACGGCCTCCGCGAGCGCGACGCGGAGTTCCGCAAGGCGTCCTGCATCGCTGGACGGCTCTTGGACGAGTCCCGGGGCAAGGAGCAAGAGGCTGAGGAGGATCATTCGCTCGTGCAGAGAGCATCCTAGGAGGTCTCCGATGGAAATCGTGGTGCGGGACCGCTGGGAATCGTTTCTGGAGAAGGCGCGAACCGCTGGGAGTTTCCACTCCTCAGCCTGAGCGACGGCCAAACCATCACCGTGGGCACGCTCGCGAGCGGGATCATTCTCTTGGTCCTGGGCATCTTGTTCTCGCGCCTGATCACCGCGCGGATCGGTCGGCTCGCGCAGCGCCGCTTCCGCATGGAGGAAAGGGTGGCAGCCTCAGTGCAATCGCTGCTGTTCTAAGCACGTGTGGTGATCGTGGCGATCTCGGTGCTGCACGCGGTGAAGGTTCCGCTCACGGCATTCACTCTGCTGGGTGACGCTGGCGATTGGGCTTGGTGATTTGGCGCAGGTGGGGGACTTGCATGGTGTGGTGACGCACATCGGCTTGCGTAGCACGCGACTAGTCACGCCGCAGAACGTGGAACTCGTGTTGCCGAACAGCTCATTTTTGAATGACCGTGTCACCAACCTGAACGATCCGGAGCCGTTCGTGCTCTTCACGGATTTCGGCAGTGATGCGCTGCAATTCGAGTCGGTGTTCTGGGTGCGGATGCGGCGCATGGTGGAGAGCGAACTGCGCTTCACCATCGACGAGCTCTTCCATCAGGCGGGAGTCGTGATCGCGTTCCCACATCGCGACGTGCATTTGGACGCCTCCCGTCCGCTCCGCGTCCAGCTCACGCCGGCCGTGCATGACGGCGCGCACGGCGCCTAGCCGGCGACACGCACGCAGTAAACCGGCGGCAAGTGCGCGGAGATCTCTTGCCAAGTGTCACCGCCATCTTGGCTCGCCCAGAGCCCGCCGGTGGTGGATCCGAAGGCAAGGCCTTGACCGGCGCCGTCCACGTCGAGCGCATGCCGATAGACAATGTCGAAACAATTCTCCTGCGGCAGGCCGGCGCGCAGGGATTCAAAACTTGCGCCGCCGTCGCGGGTCCGGTTCACCATGAGACGGGACTCGACCGGAATGCGCTTGTCATCTTTGGCAGCCGGGATAAACCACGCAGTGCGCGGGTCATGCGGGTGCACTGCGCAGGCAAAACCGAACGAAGACACCGGCGCCGTGATCTCGCGCCACGGTTCATCCGCCGCGGAGCGCACGAAAATGCCGTTGTGGTGCTGCGTCCACAGCCAGTCCGGATCGGCCGCGCACTGCACGATTTGGTGCGGATCTTGAATTCCAGGATTCAGTGTTTGTTCCGGAGGCATGTACTCGGCGCGCATGCCCTGCGCGATGTTGGTCCAACTGTCGCCGCCGTCGCGCGTCTCCCAGACGCCCCCGCAGGACACGCCCACCACCACCCGGCGCGAGTCGCGCGGATGCACGCAGATCGAATGGATGCCCGGATCGATGAATCCGCCGCCGAACCACTCTTTGCGCCCGGGATGTTCCCAGAGTGCAGTCATCAGCCGCCAGGTACGCCCCGCGTCCTCGGAGCGGAAGAGACCGCCGGGCGTGGTGCCGGCCCACAGAGTCTCGCGTTCATCCGCGCCGCCAGGAGCCAGCGCCCAGATCACTTTCACCGCCAGTTTTTCGCCGTCATCCGCGGGCATGGCTGGGCAACCCATCTCTTCCCACTTGGACTCGCTCGCGCGTAACGCGTGCATCTTGGGGCCGAAGTGGCCGAGATCCAGTGCGGCGTAGAGCGTGCCGTCGCGCGGATCGCGCAGCACCATCGTGACCGGATCACCCGGAAAATCGTGGCGAGCGAGCCGCCAAGCCTGGCCGTGGCGCTGCCAAGTCAGCAGGCCCTTGCGAGTAGCGCAGTAAATTGTGTCCATGCTCATCCTCCAGAGAGTGCCTGCAGCAGATGAATCTCGGTGCCGTCGGTCAGCGGCGTTTCATATTCCGCGGGGTTGCGTAGCAACTTGCCGCCGACGAACACCGCCACGTGTTGGCGAACGCGTCCGCGCTCGTCCATGAGGTAGGCAGCCAAGCGAGGTTGGCTCGCGCGCAGCAAGTCCAAGGCTTCACGCGCATTCGTGGCTTCGAATTCGCGTTCTGGCGCGTCGAGGAAGCGGCGCAACTGCGGAGTGAAACACACGCGCAGCCGGGCCATTAGCCTCCTGCAGCGGCGAACTCGTCACGGACGCGCTCGAGCAAGGCCCGAGTCAGCAAGATGCCGCGCTCTTCCGACACACCATCGCCTTCGAATTCCACGCCGAGGAAGCCGTGATAACCGGCATCGAGCACGATCCGCAGCATTTTGCGGTAGTCCGTGTGCGTTTCGTTGCCTTCCGCGTCGAAATCGTGCGATTTTGCGCTCACTGCCTTTGCGAAGGGCATCAATTCGCGCACGCCTTGATAGCGGTCGTACCACTCGTCCTTGCCCGTTTGGAAATTACCAAAATCGGGAAGGGTTCCGCAGCGCGGATGGTCTGCGGCGCGCATCACTTCGGCGAGCCACTTGCCGTTGGAGGAGATTCCACCATGGTTTTCGACGATGACGTTGAGTCCGCGCGCTTCACCGGCTTCGCACAGGCGGTGCAGACCGTCCGCGGCGCGCTGGCGCTGCTCTTCCCAACTGCCGGAACTCTGCGCATTCACCCGAATCGAGTGGCAGCCGAGGAAGCGCGCCGCGTCCAGCCACGGGTAATGGTTCTCGATGGCGCGCGTGCGCGCCGCTTCGTCCGCATCGCCGAGTGCGCCCAAGCCATCGCACATGATCAACAAACTGCGGACGCCTTCGCCTGCGCAGCGGCGCTTCAATTCCCCGAGCCAACCCTGGTCGAGCACTTGCTCGCGGAAGAAGGAGTTCACGTATTCCACGGCTTCGAAGCCATAGGCGCGGGCGCGCACCGGGAAGTCCAGGGCAGGCAATCCATCCGAATAGTGCGCGCGATGCAGCGACCACTGCGCCAAAGAAATGCGGAAGGCCAGCTCACCGCTTTGTGCGCCAGCGAGTCGCGCGGCGGCCCGGGCGAGCGCTCCAGGAGCAAACGCTGCGGTGGCTACGCCTATGGCGCTGGTGGCAAGAAAGGTGCGACGGCTCGTCATGGTCTCGGACCAGGATACGCGGCGAGGCGGCGGGTGGCTTGCGGAATCACGCCGGCCGTTCAGCCACCAACCCCAACATCGGCGGAGCTCGGAAGCGGCCGTTGGGGGCGCTGGCTGCGCACTCCCACTCGCGCAGGAAGGCGGCGCCCTCTGCGGAACTGAGTCGCCCTTCCTCGACCAGGCAGGGAACGAACAAGGGGAAGAAGGAAGTCGGCCATCCCCACAGCGCGTCGGTGGGGGCCGCCTCGCGGCGCCATTCACAGCGATGGACCAGACGAAGCCCGGCTTGCTCCATGAGTTCCGGCAATCGTTCGCCGATCCGCGGATCGCCGCCCGCCGCGCGCCACGAGGCTTCGACCGCTTCAATTCCGCGCGCGAACATGGACGTGGAAGGCTCCAATGCGATGTCGGGCGAGTAGCGCAAGTAATCGAAGATCGCGAGCCGACCGCCCGGACGGAGTGCGGAAGCAGCGGCGCGCAGCACCGGCAGGGGATCGGGCAGCCAGCAGAACAGCCAGCGCGCGGTGATCAAATCCCAAGCGGCTGCAGCCAGCGGAGCGGCGGCGTCGCTGACTTCGAACTGCACCCAGCCGAGTTGCTGCGCTTCTGCGGTTGTACGGGCCAAGCTCACCATGCGCTCCCAACGATCTCGCCCGAGCACTTGGCCGCTTGGTCCGACTCGCTCAGCGATTTCCAGAGTGCTCCAGCCTGGGCCGCAGCCGAGGTCGAGCGCGCGCGCCCCGCGCTCGGCGCCAGCCGCGGCCAACAATTCCAACCACGGCTCCCGCCAGATGCGGTGCTGCGTGTGGAGGCGCTTCAGCTCGGGGTCTTCCGCACCGAGCAGGTAGCCGCCGACTTCAGATGCTCCGGACATGCACGTGGCGGAACTCCACCGCATCTCCGTGGCCTGCGAAGCCGAAGGCGCCTCGCGTGCGCATGCGCCCCGGATGATCGTGGCCATCGGCGGTGGACTCGAGCGCGTGAAGGTCTGTGTCGAGGATCACGGTGCCGTTCAGTTCCACGCGCACGTGCCCTCCTGACACGGTGACTTCCTGGAAGTTCCATTCGCCGACGGGCCGCTGAAAGCCGCGTTGCGAAGGCACCATGCCGTAGGCGGAGCCGTGGTATTGCCACGGCTGCAGAGTGGCGTATTGCGCCGCGGAGTCGTCCAGCACCTGCAACTCGCACATGCCGAGATAGGCGGTATCGCCCTCGCCGGGGTAACGGATCGCGAGGCCGTTGTTGCCTCCCGGGGGCAGTCGAAACTCGAAGCGCACCACGAAGTTCGCGTACTCCTCGGCGGTGTAGATGGTGCCGCCTTGACCCGGTTTGCAGCGGATGGTTTCATCCACGATCTCCCATCCGTCCAGAGGGCCGCGCCAGCCAGTCCAACTCTTCCCATCGAAGATGGGATGAAAGCTGGTCTGCTCGGCAAGGACGTCCGCCACTACGCCTCGCTGGAGCGGGAGCTCGACGGGAATCGCTGCGAGCAACTGCGCCGCTTCCTCCGCGCGGATTTCCTTCACTGCGAGTTTGCGAAAGCGAATCTCGCCGCCATGGGTCTGCAGTTGGAGAGGCCCGCGCGCGAACAAAGGCTCCGCGCGATTCCAGTAGTTTTCGAGCGGAACTGCGGGAACGATCAATGTGCCGTTCATCCAGACCCAGGTGCGCTCGCCAATCATGCGAATGCGCAGACGGTTCCACTCCCCAAACGGGGCGTCCATGCGGGCGGTCGGCAGGTTGGGGTGCTTTTCGTTGTTCCACAAGCCGCCGCTGCCGGCGCCTGCACCGAGCCCGAGTTTTCCGCCAGCCTCGGTCCAGTCCCAAATCTGCACCTGAGGTGTGGCGCGCAGGTAGATCCCGCTGTCCGCGAGCGCCACGGTGCGATACTCCATCAGGAATTCGGCGTCGCCGAACGCGCGGGTCGTGGTGAGAAAGGGGCCCTCACCGTCGTTGACGATCTCGCCCTGCTCGACGCGCCAATGCGCGGCCATGTCCACATTCCACGCGGCCTGCTGAGTGCCGCGCTCTTCGGCGCTCCACGCGGCCTCCGTGCGCGGGTCAAGATGCGGCCGTCCGCACCAGCCATTGAGGCTGCTTCCGTCGAAGAGCGGCTGGAAGCCGTCGGGCAGAGATTGCTGCGCGGCCAGTAAAAGGAGGAGGGCGGGCACCATGACTCGAAAGTCTAAGTGCCCGCCCTCCTGGACCGAGTGGCCTACTGGCCGTCTTCTTCGCTCTCTGCTTCAGCTTCGCCGCTGATGATCTGATTCATCATCGGGATCACGTTTTCCGGAAGGCTACCGAGCGCCAACGCCTTTTCGGCGAAGATCTTGGCCTTCTCAGCGTTGCCATTCTCGTTCATCTCGAAGTACGCGGTGACCGCGAACACCATGGACACCTTCGACACGTCGTGGATCTTGCCGCAGTCGAAGAGCGTCTGAGCGTGCGCCAGGAAGGCCGTTACGCCTTCCGGGCCTTGGATGCCTTGGTACTCCTTCGACACGACCGTCTCCAGCAGCCCGAGTTCGTTCTTCGGATCCATCTCGATCGCGAGGGCGTTTTCACCCGGCGAGGAGACTCCGCTCATGACCAGCGCAACGAGGCTGTCTTTCTTGAGGCCCGTCTTGTTCTCCGGGTCCAAAACGATGCCCTGGCGGACGATCTCTGCGAGAGTCGAGCCTGCGGACGCGCCTTCCGGCGTGTCCTTGAGGGCTACAACCGCCTCGCGCACGACCGCGGCCTTGTCGTCGGCCTTGGCGTATTTCTGCTTCAGCGCCTGCGCCATGACCAGCGCTTGACGCGCTTTGGTTGCGGAGGTCTTGATGTGCTCCACGTACTCGGTGGCACCCACGCCGATGTTGCTGGTGCGCATGAACTCCTCACCCGCCGAGTTCATCAAGAGGACGCTCGGGAAATACTCAATCGCGTATTTTGCGGACAACTCCTTGTTGCGCTCCGGATTCGGAACGCGGTCCATGGCTTCCTTGCCCTGCGGGAAATCCAGCGAGACCAGAATGAACTTGTCGCTGACACCTTGAACGAATTCTTCGTGGCTCCAGACCCTCTCACGGAGGTCAATGCAGCCGCCTCACCAATCGGATCCGGTGAAGTCCACGAGCAAGTCTTTGTTCTGCTCTTTGGCCGCGGCGAGCGCCACGTCGAAGTCCTCGTACCAAGCGGGCCCGTAGCCCTGGCCGAGGAGGGGAGCGCCAGCCAGCAGGACGGCGCTTGCGGTAAGGAGTTTCAGCATGGTTGGCTAGTTTACGCGGCGGGGTGAGCCGTGTGAGTCGCTGCTCAAGGCCTTTTACTGCCTACCAGGGGGTAGAAATCCCCGGAACGGCGATGGGGTAGAACCCCTTTTCGTCGGGCAAGCTCGGCGGTTTCCCGTCAAAGGTGTAGGCGGAAGGACGCAGCGCAACCTTGGAGTGGAGCGCTTCGTCCCAGGCCACGGACTTGCCGGAATAGGTCGCCATGCGGCCGAGGATGGACGTCATGGTGCTTTTCGCGCCGTTTTCTGCCTCGCTGTAGGGCGTGCCTTCGCGGATCGCGGCGAAGAGATCGTCGTGCTCGCGCTGGTACGGATCCCATTGGGGGCCGTCGTACTTCCAATCCCAACCGCCGTTCGCGCGGATGCGGCCGGCGCTCAGATCCGCAGTGCCGTCGGCTCCGTGCGCGTGTTCGCTGACGTTGTCGGTGCAGTTCGGCATGTGCCGGCACTGCGAGAGCATTTTGGTGCCGTCGGCGTAGGTGAACTCGACCGAGTGGTGATCGTAGATCTCGCCGAAATCTTTCCCTGTGCGCACTTGGCGTCCGCCCATGCCTTCGGCGAGTGTGGGATAGCCGCGCATCAGCCAGTTGCCGACGTCGAGGTTGTGAATGTGCTGCTCGACGATGTGATCGCCGCAAAGCCAATTGAAGTAGTACCAGTTGCGCATTTGGTACTCCATCTCCGTCTGTCCGGCCTGGCGCGGGTTGACCCAAACGCCCGCGCTGTTCCAGTAGACGCGCAGCAGCACGAGATCGCCGATCGCGCCCTCGTGGATGCGGCGCACGGTCTCCAGATAATGCGCCTGATGGTGGCGCTGCAGCCCGACGCCGACTTTCAGGCCTCTTGCCTCGGCCTCGGCACCCGCGGCGAGCACTTCACGGACGCCCGGTCCGTCCACGGCAACCGGCTTCTCCATGAAGACGTGGCGGTTTTTCTCAACCGCATACGCGAAGTGGATGGGACGGAATCCCGGCGGCGTGGCCAGAATCACCAGATCCGCGTCGCAGTCGATCGCCTTGCGGTAGGCGTCGAATCCGTGGAAACGGCGCTCCTCCGGCACGTCCACCTTGTCTCCGAACTCGGACTGCAAGTGCGCCAGACTGGAGTCGAGGCGATCGCGGAATCCGTCGGCCATCGCAACCAGGCGCACGGGGCCTGCGGTCGAAAGCGCGTTGGCTGCCGCG
>CAZCXL010000004.1:0-25296 GCA_964502625.1 uncultured Planctomycetales bacterium
AAATAAACAATGCTGTCGCTGTCGGATAATGAGTTTAGTGTAATCAGCTTTCTAGTTAGAAATTTCACTGAAAAGCTTACGATAAGGAATATTGCGCAAAGACTTGAATTTAGTGCAGCAGGTGTATTCAACATTCTAAAGAAATTAGAGAAGCAAGGGATTGTTGCCGGGCAAGCTTCTCGCCGGTCACGGGGTCGGTGTCGAGCAGGTAGGGGTCGCCGACGAAGTCGGATTTTTCTTGCGCAGGCTGGGCTTTGTCGTGCTTGTCGCCGTGCTCCTCGTGTTGCGCGAACGCGGGAGTGGATGCAAAGAGGGCGCAGCCGAAGACCGCGAGGGTGGTGTGGAATCGATTCATGGTGTTCGTGAGATTGCGAAAGGTTGCTTGAGGTGAATGCCCGCGCCGCAAACTACGGAGCATGTCCGGAGCTGGCGCTGGCGAAACCCGGAGGGCTTCAGATGGTCCGAGTGGACCCGGTGGCCGAAATGGCCTCTGCACGCGGGCCGCGATGAGCGGCGGGGCCGAGCCCCCAAGGGGCTTCAGGCCAGGCGTGACTCTCTAGAGCCGAAGATTCTGATAACGCAGGAAAAGCGGACCCGGCGGCGCCTGAGCCCAAGATTCGCTGTGAGCGCAACTCAGGCGCTCAGGAAACCGGAAAGATACGAGTTCAACGAGCTCCGCACCCTGAAGCCCCCATTCCATGGGCTGCAACTGCGGCGCCTGCATGGGCTCCTCAGGTCGATCCTCCGGCGCGGGTGCCGGCTCTGCATGGCAGCAGCATGCGTCTTCCAAGGACGGCGTCGTCAAGTCTTGCCGCTCGGTCTCCGCGCAGCAGCATGTGCGGGTCTCGCAATTCTTCGACCCCGCCTCGATGGCACCTGCCACGAGGCTCCCCGGGATGAGGAACATCACGGCGGCTAGGGCTAGGGTGGAGCGACGCAGCATGTCGATACCAACACTATATACGGATGAATCCAGGGGAGAAGGTGAGAAAATCGCTACTTCTTGGCCCTGCTCCAGGAGGGCTCACTGTCCGCCCTTCTCTCTCCATGAATCCTTCCTTCTCGTCTGTAAATGTTCCCACGAACCCCAACCAGGCCCTGTGGGAGAAGGGCGACTTCACTCGGATTGCCGAGAGCATGCGTGGCAGCGGGGACCGCTTGGTGCGTAGCCTTGGCATCGCCAAGGGACACAAGGTGCTGGATCTCGGTTGCGGCGACGGCACCACGGCGCTGCCGGCGGAGCAGTTGGGCGCGGAAGTGCTGGGTGTGGACATCGCACGGAATTTGGTGGAGGCTGGCAACCGTCGAGTTGCGCAGGCAGGCCTGAAAAATTGCCGCTTCCAGGAGGGTGACGCCTCTGAATTGCACGGACTCGACAATCACTCCTTTGATTACGTCGTATCGATTTTTGGCGCCATGTTCGCACCGAAGCCCTTCGACGTCGCGAAGGAAATGGTGCGCGTCGTGCGGCCCGGTGGCCGCATCATCATGGGCAATTGGATTCCGAATGACGCCACGCTCGTGGCGCAGATCTTGAAGATCAGTTCTGCGTACACGCCAACGCCGCCGGAAGGATTCGTGAGTCCCATGACGTGGGGTGTCGAGAGCCACGTGATTGAGCGATTCGGCGGCGCCGGTGTGCCCGCGGAGCGGATCGCCTTTACCCGCGACCGTTTCACGTTCGAAGCACCTTGTTCGCCTGCAGAATTTCTGGGCAACTTCCGCACCTACTACGGTCCGACCATGAACGCATTCGAAGCAGCGACGAAGAACGGGCAGGACTCGGATCTCCACCGCGAGCTGGAGAACCTCTTCAACAGCCAAAATCAAAGCCAGGAGAAGAGTGCCACGTCCATTCCGGCAACCTTCTTGCGCGTCACGATCATGGTTTGAGCGCGCGGTTTCGGGACTCGGACTTTTGACGATCCGCTAATCTGGGGGTTCCTGCGGCCGCGTCCCCCCGTCATGAAGATCCTCGAGCGCAACGTCTACGTCGGTCCGAATTTGTATGCGCACTTCCGGGTGATCCGGCTGTCGCTCGATCTGGGCCCCCTCGAGGACTGGCCGACGGTCAAGTTGGGACGCGGCTTCAGCGAGGGTTTGCTCGCGGCGCTGCCCGGCTTGGCGGAGCACACCTGCTCTTACGACGTGCCGGGTGGTTTCTTGCGCCGCATGACCGAGGGGGAGGGCACTTGGCTCGGGCACGTTCTTGAGCACGTGGCGATCGAGTTGCAGAACGCTGCAGGCGAACACGTCACGTTTGGCAAAACCCGGGGAGGCGGGCGACCGGGGCTGTACGACGTCGTTTACGAGTACGAGGAGGAAGACGTCGGCGTCGAGGCGGGGGAACTCGCGCTCCGCTTGATTGCTTCCCTGTTGCCCGCGGAACTGCGCCCTGAGGGCGCGCTGCCCGCTGACTTTGAGTGGGAGCCCGCCCGCGAGGCCTTCATTCGATTCGCACAGAAGCGCGCCTTCGGTCCGAGCACAGCCTCGTTGATCCGCGCTGCGGAAGAGCGCGACATTCCTTGGTTGCGACTGAACGAGTACAGCCTGGTGCAATTGGGCCACGCCTGCCACAGCAAGCGCATTCAGGCCACGATCACCAGCGAGACGCGTCACATCGCCGTGGAGATCGCGAGCGACAAGGAGGAAACCAACCGCATCCTGGGCGATCTCGGCCTGCCGGTGCCCAAGCAGTACCGCGTGTCCAGCGAGGAAGAGTGCGTGCGCGCTGCGCGCAAGGTCGGCTATCCGGTGGTGGTCAAGCCGCTCGACGCCAACCATGGGCGAGGCGTTTCCATCAACCTCTCGGACGACGACCATCTCAAGCAGGCTTTTGAGAAGGCGAAAATCTTCAGCCGTTCGGTGCTGGTGGAAAAATACATTCAGGGCTTCGATCATCGCATGCTCGTGGTGAACGGAACGCTGGTAGCCGTGGCCAAGCGCGTGCCCGGTCACGTGGTGGGGGATGGCAAGCACTCGATCGAGCAACTCGTCGAGATCGTGAATGCGGATCCGCGGCGCGGCATCGGCCACGAAAAGGTGCTGACTCGTCTGGACTTCGACTTCCAAGCCAATCGCTTGATGGAGCTCGCGGGCTACGCGCGGGAAACGGTGTTGGCTGAAGGCGAAGTTTTTTATCTGCGCTCGACCGGCAACCTCTCCACGGGTGGCACTTCGGTGGACATGACTGACGTCGTGCATCCGGACAACCGCGAAATGGCCGAGCGTTCCGCGCGCGCCATCGGCCTGGACGTCTGCGGCGTGGACTTTCTCACGCCAGATGTCACGAAATCCTTCAAGGAAGTCGGCGGCGCGATCTGTGAGGTCAACGCTGCACCTGGCTTCCGCATGCACGTGGCGCCCAGCGAGGGCAAGGCGCGCGACGTCGCGAGTCCGGTCATGGACATGCTGTTTCCGCCCGGCACGCCCAGCCGCATTCCCGTGGCCACGATCACGGGCACCAACGGCAAGACCACGACGGCGCGCATGGTCGCGCACGTGTTCAAGATGACCGGCAAGCGCGTGGGCCTCACGACCACCGACGGCGTCTACATTGACGGACACCTTTCCGTGGCCGGCGACATGACTGGCCCTGCGAGCGCTCGCATGGTGCTGCGGGATCCGAAGGTCGAAGTGGCGGTATTGGAAAGCGCACGCGGCGGCCTGCTGCGCAGCGGACTCGGTTATCGCTGGACGGACGTCGGTTGCGTGACCAACGTGCAGTCCGACCACCTGGGACTGCGCGGCATCAACACGCTCGAGCAGCTCGCGCGCGTGAAGCGCATTGTCGTCGAAGTGGCGCGCGGCACCGCCGTGCTGAACGGCGACGATCCGAACTGCCTGCGCATGGCCGACCACACGCCGGCCAAGCACGTCTGCTACGTGACCATGAACGCCAAGAACGCGCTGGTGCGCGACCACATTCGCGCCGGCGGTCGCGCATTGGTGCTGGAGCAGGGCATGGGCGGGCTCATGATCACCATTTACGACGCCGGTCAGCACATTCCGCTGATGTGGGCGCACCTGATCCCGGCCACGCTCGACGGACGCGCATTGCACAACGTGCAGAACGCGATGTTCGCGGCGGCCATCAGCTATTCGATGGGCGTGGCTCTGGAGCAAATCCGGCACGGACTCTCGACCTTCGACACCTCATTCTTCCAAGCTCCCGGAAGGATGAACGTTTTCCACGATCACCCCTTCAAGGTGATCCTCGATTACGGACACAACGCCGCAGCGGTGAAGGCCATGGCCGATCTGGTCGAGCGCCTCAAACCGCAGGGGCGACGCATCGTGGTGGTGGCTGCGCCTGGAGACCGTCGCGACGAAGACGTGCGGGAAATCGCGCGGCTCTGCGCAGGGCACTTTGATCTTTACGTCTGTCGGCGTGATGACAATGCGCGCGGCAGAAAGGACGGAGAGATTCCGCGCATGCTCGCCGAGGCCCTGATCGCTGAGGGCGTGGACCCGAAGCGCGTGCAGGTCATTCCGCGCGAGCCCGACGCCGTGGATTTCGCCTTGAACGCGGCGCGCCCGGACGACCTCGTGCTGGTGTTCGGAGACAATCTCAATCGCACTTGGAAGCAGATCCAAGACTTCGTGCCGGGCGAGAACGCTCGCCGGCAGGAGCCGACAACCTCTCCGGTGGAGATGGATCTCGGCAAGTTCGCCGACCTCGGGCTAGACGGCGGCGTGGAGTTGATTCGCGACGAGCGCGGCGTGCGCATCGCGGCCGGATCACGCGCGGATGAAGCCGCGGACTGAGATGGCGCGCGTTGTGAAAGATTCACGGCGGTTGCCGGGTCCCAGCGTGGTTTGGTCGCGTCCGAGCGCCGTGCTGGACCTCGACCTGCCGGACACGGAGAGTCTGCGCGCGATCGCCGCCTGGAGGCGTCACGCGCGCGCGGCGTTGGACGCGGTGGGATGGAGCAGGGAAGAATTGGCGGCGCGCACGTTCCCGGGCGGTGCCAGCCTGCTCATCTCCGCACCCCTGGACGGACTCTACGCGGCCACTGAAATCAATGAGTGGGCATGGGCAGCAGCCGATGCCGAGTTGGACGGACGCGCGCCCGCAGAGCCATTCGCCGCCGCAACAGCGCGGTTAGCCGCGCGCATCACTGAAGAGCGGAGACCGCGCCTTATGGCACTCAAGGCGGAAGCCGAGAGTCGCGGGGTCACGTTTATCCGGGACGATCGCTACGTGTCCGTGGGAATGGGAGCGTGGTCCCGTGTGTGGCCTGCAGAGGAACTGCCGGATCCGAATTCCGTGGCTTGGGAAGAATTGCGAGACGTTCCGGTGGCCGTCATCACGGGCACCAACGGCAAATCCACCACCACGCGGCTGCTTGCGGCGATGTGCGCGGCCGCGGGCAAGACCGCGGGCTTCACGAGCACCGACTTCGTGAAGGTTGGGAAAGACATGGTTGAAACGGGAGATTGGGCTGGCCCCATGGGAGCGCGCCTGATCCTGCGTCACCGCAAGGTCGAAATCGCCCTGCTCGAAACCGCGCGCGGCGGAATGTTGCGCCGCGGCCTCGGCGTGCCGCGCGCCGACGTGGCGTGCATCACCAACGTGGCGCCTGATCACCTCGGCGAATGGGGAATCGCCGATCTGGACCAATTAGCCGACGTGAAGTTCGTCGTGCGCAACGCTGCGCGCCGTTTAGTGCTCAATGCTGAAGACGCCAAGTCCGTGGAACGCTCGGAGCGTTGCCCGCAGCCGATCACGTGGTTTGCAACGCGTGCCGAATTACCGTTCGTGGCACGTCATCTCGCCGCCGGCGGCGCGGCCTGCTTCGCGGATGAGGCTGCGCTCTGGTGGCATGCAGACGGAATCCGCCTGCAGGTGCTGCCGCTTGCGGAAATCCCGATCAGCCTTGGCGGCGCGGCGCGCTTCAACGTGGCCAACGCTGCGGCTGCAGTAGGCGTGGCGCAAGCCCTCGGCCTGCCGTTGGAGGCGATCCGCGCTGGGTTGCGCGGCTTTCACAGCGACGCGGAGGCCAACCCCGGCCGCCTCAACGCGTTTGATTTCGGAGGCGTGAAGATCCTGGTGGATTTTGCCCACAACCCGCACGGGCAGCAGGCGCTGTACGACACCGCGTGCGCGTTGCCTGCGAAACGCCGATTGGTCACGATTGGCCATGCCGGTGATCGCACCGATGAGGACATCCGTGAAGTTGCGCTCACGGCATTCCACGCCGGAATGACTCGCATTCTGATCAAGGAGCAGGAGAAGCAATTGCGCGGACGCGAGCACGGCGTGATCCCCGGCATCATGCGCGAGGCCCTGCGCGAAGCCGGATGTCCAGACGAGCGCATCGGCATGCACGCGAGCGAACTCGATGCCTTGCATGCTGCTCTCGAGTGGGCGCGCCCGGGCGATCTGCTCTTGATTCTGGCCCTAGCCCAACGCGAAGAAGTGCTTGCCTATCTCACCGCCCTGCGCGGCGCGGGTTGGCTTCCGGGGCGACCGGTGCCCACGGCGGAATCGTTCACACTTCCAAGCGCAGGATAGGCCGCGACTTGGAGCGCCGCGCCGCTTCGCGGAAGCCGGCGCGCTCAAAGCCGCTGGCGATGCCCGTCCACAGGAAGGCGGCTGGAAGCGGCTTCGGACTCTCGGTGGGATAGGCTTCCACGACTTCGGCGCCTTGCTTCTTCGCCCAGGCCGCGGCGCCGCGCGCCATTTCCGCCATCCAACCCTTGCCGCGCGCGTCCTTGCGCAGGAACAGGCAGGTGATGGACCACACGGGCCGCTCGTCTACGGGCTTGAAGATGCGCGAGCGTGCGAGTGCGTCGAACTCTTCACGCGGGCCAATCGCACACCACGCCACCGGCTCCTTGCCGAGATAGCCGAGTACGCCAGGCGGCGGTCCCTGCTTCACCCGAGCCTTCATGCGGCGCTTGTTTCCGCCGTCCTTGCCGGCCTGAAATTCTTTTCTGGGCAAGCGCATGGCCATGCACCAACATCCGCCGCAGGCGCCGCGCGGACCGAACAAAGTTTCAAAATCAGCCCAGCGGCTGGGAGTGAGCGGAACGATCTTGAGAGTCGGCATCAGGAACGGCGCAGCGCCTGAGCTTCCATGCGCCGCGACTCCGCTTCAGCGTAGCGTTTGCGCATCACCGGGCGCAGCCCGAGGAAGCAGCCAGCGCCGAGGCCACCAATCAAAGTCAGCGGATACCAGACTCCGTACGGTTGTCCCAAGCCAAGGCCCGCCAAGCCGGCGATCAAGCTCAGCGCGCACAGCCCGCCGACCACGGCCATTCCGCCGAGCATCAGGCCACGCCATTTGCCCCGTTGTGCTGCCCAAGCACCCACGCCTCCGAAGAACCCGCCGAGCAGGCCGACCGCAGCGCCTCCCAAGGCACCGAAGTAGGTTCCGAAACTTTGGGGATCAAACCACGGCTCTGCGGCCGCGGACAAAATGAGGAACGATTGCAGGTTGATCATGGAAGCATCTCTCGGTGGAGTTTGAGGGTGGCCTTGGCGGCCGGAGCGGTGATTTGGCCTTCTTCGAGCAGACGCGCGAGATGTTCGGCCATCGGATCCGGCGTGCGGCCTGCTTCCAGTTCGGCGATGCGCGCGATCAGCGCATCCACGCGCGCGCGCAAAGTCGGATAGGAAACTTGATACAGAGCCGCGACCTGCTTCAGCGAGCCTCCGGTCTTGGCGAGGGCGAGGACGAGGTCGCGCTCTGCCGGGGTGAGGATCTCGAGAGGGTGCGGGGTGGGGGCCGCCATCGTCCCCAGTCTATTCAATAAATTGAAAGTGAGTTAAAGAAATATACTTAAGAACTACAGCAACCCCGGCCTCTAGGCTGGGAGGTCCCTTGGAGTTCGCCGCCCCGCTTCCGCGCAACCTTTCTGGCCAGATGCCGGTAGAGGAGGCATTGGAAGGCCGGTTGTCGGCGGAGATGCCCGCCCTGCGCATCACCCTGCGGCGGCTTGCCGCCGGGGTTGCCGGTCTGGACCCCGAGGATTTGCTGCAAGACACCATGCAACGCGCCCTGCGCTACCGCCACGCCTACGACCCGAGCCAAGCGCTCGGTGCGTGGCTCAACGGAATTGCGTTGCGCGTGTTCCTCGACCACCGCGCCCGCGCGCTGCGCCAACCGCGCGCGCTCGGCGAGGCGGATGTCGGCGTGGCTGCGCCCGCGGAAACTCGCAACGGACATCCTGCGCCGGGCTTACTCGGTGTGGAGTTGCGCGGACTTCTGGACGCGCTTCCCGAGCGAGAGCGCGAGGCACTCGAGCGCTTTCATTTACGTGGACAATCGGTGTTGGACATCGCGCGCGAAATGCGCGCCGCCGAAGGCACGGTGAAGTCTTGGCTCCACCGCGCGCGTCAACGTTTGGCCGAGCATGCGCGCGAAGAGGATTGGCTATGAACCAGCTTGCCCTGCACGACGCGGTCTGGACGGCTGTGCACGCTGCGCTCGACGACCGCCGCGACCCACTCGACGATCCGCGAGTCATCCTCGCGCTCGAGACGGCGCCGGAACTTTTGCCTGAGGGGGCGCTGCTGCGCGCTGCCCTCCAGGCGCAGCGCGCGCCTCGCGCGCGACGCGTCCCGCTACTGCGCTGGGCAGGCGTCGCTGCCGCTGCAGCGTTCTGCATCTGGATTGCGCGCCTGGATACAGCCGTTGCACCCGACCCAGAGACCTCGGTTGTGTTTGATGCACCCCCTCCAGAGTCGCCGCTGCCTTCCGCCTCAGAACCGCGCGGCCGTGTGCTCTTCGCCCAAGGCTCCTCCATGCTCGCTTCCAGCGAGCCCGTTTCCGGGGCCGTGCTCGAACACCGCCAGACAGTCTTCCTGACTCATCCATGATCTACGCTTCCTTCCTGCTGCTTTTCGCTCAGCAAAGCCTGACCGCCAGTGAACCGATCCAGCGCGAGTTGCGCATGCATTCGGTGACAGGACTCATCTCGAATCCCGTCTCGCAACTCTTGGTCGCTCACCAGTGGAATCTTCTGACCCACTTCGTTGTGCCGTCCAACCAGGAACTGCTGCCAGACCTCACGAATCTGTCGGACCGTTTCGGCGCGACCCGCGACGTGAGCAAGTTCGAGTCCGTCAAGGAGATCGAGGAATTGGCCACGCGTTTCTGCCAGCCTCCCCTGGACCCCAAGCAGGAGCGCATTCAGGCTGACGATCAGGGTTGGCTGGTTTGCTATCTGCGTCCGGAGCAGCACGAATGGCTGGAGCAATTTTTGAATCTGCAACGCGCGGACGAGAGGCAGTGGATGGCGGACATTGAGACCCGTTGGTACACGATTCCTTCCGCGGGAGTTGCCAGCCTGAAACTCGAGAGCTCCGCGGTCTTGCTGGACGACGAGCAAGCCATCGCCAGCATGCGGAAGACGCTCTCCCGCATCAGCGCTGAGGAAGTTGCTGCGCCGCGCGTCACGGCATTTCCGGGTCAACGCGCCGAGATCTCCGTGCTGAACGATCTCGCTTACGTCAAAGAATATAAATTGGAGATCGTCGAACCCGGCCGCAAAGAGATTGCGGACCCAGTGGTGGACGTCATTCAAGAAGGCTTGGTCATGGATTTGCGTGCGCTGCAGACCGGTGATGAGCTCTATGGCTTGCGGCTTTCCTGCGCCTCGTCGGAGGTGGAGCGCCCGATTCCCACCCGTCGCTTCAAGCTCACTCCCGCGAGCGGCACAGAAGTGGAGATTGCCATGCCGCAAGTCCGCACCGCGAAGGTGGACGCTACCGTGCTGGTGGCCGACGGCGGCGGCGTGCTGCTGATCACTTCCGGACTCTCCGCCGACCGCAATCTGGCCATCTTGGTGACCTTCCGCCGCACCGCAGTCACGGCCGAAACGGAAGAGCGCTAGAGATCCCGCATCCGCTTCTGCTTCACAAAATTTGTGATGAAGCGGAAAGCGGATTCGTCAAACACGTTCTGCGCGGTCTCGCGCGTGGAGCGCCACCACTTGGCGTCGCGCAGGCTGCGCCAGGTCGCGTAGTCGAGCGCCATGTGGTCGAAGGCGTAGGACATGCGCTCCTCTGGCTTCTTGAGATCTTGCGCGTTGGCAATGCCCTGCTCTTGGAAGTGGTTGGCGCTGTCGAGGATCATGCCGTGTCCCACTTCAAACCATGCCGCTAGGTTGCCACACCCCCAGCGCGTTGCGCTTCCGGGTGAATCCATGAGCACTTCGCAGCGCTCCGCCTGCAGCACTTCGATCAAGTGCGCTCCTTGCAGATCGTAGATTGGCACGGTCTCGTGCGGGAAAACGCCCTCCAGGTAAGGCGAACTCGGATCGCTGGCAAGCGCCTCCACCCGGTCCATGATCGTGCCTTCTTCGTGGCCAGGATACATGCGCAGCACTCCCGGATAAATTTCCTGAATCGTGTGTCCGAGGGACCAACACGATCCGAAAAAGTATCCGCCGGTGTAGACGTACCACTGCAGCGGCTCCAGATCGCCCGCCTCGATTTCTCCCGTGCAGTTGGAGACGTAGATCGCGAAGGGATGTAGCTCCGCCGAAGCCACCTTGCCGGCTTCCGTGCGCCGATGCGCGATCCCGATCCGCTCCAGCAGAATCTGAATGGCGTCGCCCCGGGATTGGAACACCACGACGTCCAGGTCGGCGAAGGAGCGCGCGCGCGATTCGGAGAACGCGTATTCCTGGCCGCGCTTCAACGCCTCTTCCGGAGTCAGCAATTGCATGACGTTCTCGTTCTTCTTCCACCAGGCGGTGTAGAGCGCGGAACTGCGTTCCAGACGCTGATAGGTGATGCGAATCAAGATCTCGTGCGCCGTGCGCGCCACCGTTCCATGCGGATCATCCAGCAGATGAATCAGCACTGGCACGGATTCCTTGGAATAAGTGTGCATCAATCCGACCGCGGCCGCTCCGCGCATCTTCCAGTCGGCATGCGTGGTCGCGGCGATCAAGGCCGTCACCGCTTCTGCTCCCCGCACGCGGCCGAGCGATACCGCTGCGCACACGGCAACCGTCCACTGCGAATCTTTCATTGCGGCGATCAAAGCCGGGGTCGCCTCCTTGAGCTCCGGCACTCCCAACACCACGGCCGCCTTCTCACGGACGGTGGGATCGCTGTCTTTGGCAAGACTGGCGATCACCGCAGCGCGCGTAGCGACATCTTTGACGCCGAAGGTGGACGCCAAGGTGGCGAGCGCCGCGCGCCGACCACGTGGAGTCACGCCGCTGTGCAAGAGCTCAATCAGCGGCGTCCGTGCGGGTTCGTAGGCGCCCCAACCACGCAACGCATGCGCCGCTCCTGCGCGCACCTCGGGCTTGCCGGCCGTAAGCGCTTTGCTCAGCATGCGCCAGGCGGTTTCACGGGTCTCGGATTCGACGCTGCTCCCGGCGCCGAGCGCTCCGGCCCACTGCACGAAGACCAGCGCGGGTCCGGGATCGGAGCCGGAGAGCGCGACACTGGCCGGCCCCGCGAGCAGGGTGCGCGCCGCCCCCTGGCCTTCGGCGCTCAAGGAACACGCGAGCAGCGCGCGCGCTAGGCGACGCGCTACGACGTCGTTCCAGGCCTTTGCGCCGACGGCCTCGCTCAAAATGGGAACGAAAGAGGCTTCTGGATTCAGGGACAGGGCGTCCAAGGCGGCGCACGGGACGCGCAGATCCTCATCCGCCAGTGCGGAAATCAATATTTCATTCCGGGCGTCCGGAGGCGCGAGTAAAAAGGCGCTTGCCGCCGCGGCTCGAATCACCGGATCCTTGTCGCGCAGCTCACGCTCCACCACTTTCAATCCCGCGGCGGATTTTGCCAACGCGGAATAGTCGGAGAGCGAAATCAGGGCGTCGTGTCCCGTTTTCTTCGAACCCGTCGCGCCCGCAAGTCGCTCCAGCGCTTTGTGATCCGAGAAGGCAGCGAGTGCGCGCACGGCTGCGGCCCGCAATCTCCGAATCGGCGCCTCGGCAGCGAGATCGGCCAGCTCTTTCGCTGCTTCTTCTGGCTTGACGCGCCCGAGCGCCGCTGCGGCGGCCTCAACGACTTCCCAATCGTCATCCTGCAACGCGGAGATCAGTGCCTTGGCCGCCTTTGGATCTTGAGCCGCAAGCGTCTCCAGCGCGCCGATCGCCTCGACGCGCACCAACGGGTCCTTGTCTTTGACGTCCTTGAGCGGATCGCCGGAACTCGCCGGCGCGGCCGCGGGATCCTGAAGCGCGAGCAGGGCGAGGCAGAGCAGCATCGTTCCTCAGATTAACGCCCCGCGCGGCCGTCATTCCGCGCCGACTTGCACTTCCGATCCACTGGCCAAGGCGCGCGTTCCGGCAAGAGCGAGCTCAGTGCCCGGCAGCGCGTCCGCGAAACTGCAGGCCGGAGCCGTGCCGCCTACGCAGGCAGCAACGAAGTCGTCGAGTGCGTACCAAAGGGGCACGTGCGGCAGTCCGATGCCTTCCTTGAGTTTGTTCTGCTCCGCCAATTTGGTGGCATTGGCCAGGAGCACCAAGCCTTGATCTTGGAAATGGATTTCTCGTGTGGCGTAGACCTCCCAGCCCTGCGTGGGGGAGTCGGCTTCCTTGTAGAGCCAAGCATGAGTCTCAGCCGCGCGCACGCTGCCATGCGTGCCGTGCACGAGCGTCTGCTCACCGCCGTGTGAGTTGCCGAGCGTGAGATCTAGATTCCACTGAGACCCACCTTCGCAGGCAACTTGCATTTGCACTGTGTCTGCAACCGTTCGGCCATCGCGCCATGCGAGCACGCCGCCGTTGGCGCGCACGCTCTTCGGCTTCAGCCGTGTGGTGAGCAAAAGGTAGTCAAGCCAGTGTGCGCCGATTTCTCCCGGAAGCCCAGCGCTGATCGCAGGATCCAACCGCCAGTTGCGCTGAGTCTCCCATGCCGGATCCGGCGCTGATTGGCGCCAGGAGGAGCGCAGATGCGCGTGCACGTGCGCGGACAGTAAATCTCCCACTGCGTCGGACTGCGTGACTCCGCGGGTGCGCACGTAAAGCGGGTTGGCGCGCGCGGTGAAGCCTGCGGCGCAGACGCGCCCTGCGGAACCTGCGGCCAGCTCCACCAGAGCACGCGCGTCGCCCTGAGAGTGCGCGAGCGGCGTCTCGCAATAGACGTGGCGCCCGGAGGCCAGGATGGCACGCACTACTTCGAGATGTCGGTGCGTGGAGGTGCACACCACGACAGCCTGCAAGCCGAATGAGTTGTCGAGCAGCTCCTCCACCGAAGTGAAGCTGGGGACTCCGGGCGCGCGACGCTCACCGCCCTTGAGGCGGCCGGAATCTTCGTCGCAAATCGCGACGATTTGCGCTGCGGGGATCGTGGCCAACGCGTCCAGGGCCTCGCGCCCGCGGTCCCCCGTTCCGATTACGGCGACGCCGAGCGCCGCATTGCTGCGCAATGCGGCGGATCGTCCACCGAGTGCGAGCAGATCTGGAGCGAGCGCGACTGCCGCGAATCCGCTCGCGGCGTGCATGAGAAAGTCGCGGCGGGGGAGATCTCTCATGAGACGATCCGAAACTCTAGCGGCTCGCTGCCGAGCAGCAGCCAGGCCGTGGCCCAAGCGTCGGCCTCAGTGGCGCTGCGGGCGCGCACCACCGCGAGCCGCACCGGGCCCGCACATGGGTTGGCACCGCGCGGATCGAGAGTGCGTGCGCGTGCCGAAATGCCCAGCGCTGCATCGCGGAGCGCGATTCCGGCCACGGAACACTCGGGATCATCTGGATCTGCGATTGCGATGTGCCACGCTGCCGCTCCCGGGGGCGCGCCCAGCGCGAGGATGCTGCTCGTGCCGCCATGGAGGAGCGCGCACTCCACGCCGGCGTCGAGCAAGACCCTCGCCGCGCGATCGAGTGCGATGCCTTTCCCCACGCCTCCCAAGTCGAGCCGGAGCCGCGGATCGCTGAAGCGGATCGCGCGTGCGTAGGCGTCGAACTCCACAGCCCGAAATCCAGGTGGCGTTGCCACGCCTGGATCAAAGGTCCCGCTGGTGGATTCGTGGAGGAGCCTGCAGCCCGCAAGCGCCTCCCAGAGGTGCGCGGAGACTTGGGACCAGCCAGACGCGGCCTCGCGGTGCAATTGGGCGAGTTCGGAGTCGGGAAGGAATCGTGAGAGACAGCGCTCGGTCGCTCGCACTTCCGCAAGAGCGGCTTCGCCGGCGGCACGGAGCGCAACTTCGTTCGCCCCGTGCAACACGCACTCGAAGCGCGTGCGCATGGCCTCCGTGGCGAGCCGAACCATGACCATCAACCGGGCAGGATAGCCCGCTCGCAGCACCTGCTTTCATTCGCTATCGTGACTTGCCGGTGCGCTCTCTCTCCTCCTGGTTACCCTCGCTTCGTGCCGCCGGCGCGTTCTTGCTCGGGTCCTTACCGGCATCTTTGACGGGATTGTGGCTCGCCACCCCAGGTTTTGTCCCGTCGTCAGGCTCTGTCGAGAACCTGCCCCTGCGCGTGGCGTTGAGCCTCACGGCTGCGGCCTTGCTGTGCGGGGCACCCGCTCTGCTTTACGGCGCCCTCGTGCATCTCTGGCGGCATCGGGTGCGGATTGAAACGCGCCACTTGCTGTGGGCGTGCGCTGTGCCTGGTTTGCTGCTGCACTCCGCGGCTTGGGCACTGCGTGCTCTTCAGGTCGGCGACGCAACGCTCGCGCTCGCGCTTGGTCTCGGCGCGGCCATCGCCGCCGACCTGCTTCCGATTTTCCTGCCACGGCGTTCGCCGCTTCCTGAACACGGCCAGCTTGCGCAACAGATGCCGACGGCGATTCCGATGGCTGGCTCACCTCGAAACCCGTCCTCGCCTCGGGCTCGACGGGTGGATGAAGCGGTCGCTTTCGGTGTCGTGAGCGGCTACGGCCTGCTGACGGTGTTTGCTCTCCACCAACTCTTCAGCGCGCTGAGCGCTGAGGGATTGGACAGCATGGCCTCCTTCGTCGTCGGAGCCTTGTTGCTCGGCTTACCGAGCTTTTTGGTGATGGGTGCAGCCTTCGCGGCCGTATTGGGAGTCTTGTTCTACGTGGGTAATGCCCTCGGCAGTTTGCTGCGCCCCGGATCCGCGCCGCCCGTGCCCTACGGCCTCATTTCAGGCACTTTCTGTCTGCTGCTCGCATGGGATCTGTGGCCGAGCGCAGATCAATTCGCTGCGCACGCAGGGCTCGGTCTGCTGCTTCCCTTCGCCTCCGGACTGCTCGGCACCCTGTTCGCACCGCGCCGCGCGTAGCATTTGCGGCATGCACCGATTCGCCACTCTGCTCTTGCTGCTTGCCGCTTGCAATGCGCCGCAAGCGCAGCCGCAGCGCTTACCCACGGGTGACGCGGTTCTCGAAGAGTTGCGTGCAGCGGATCGCAGCTATTGCACGGCGACTGCCGCGCGCGGTTTGGAGGCTTGGCTCGGCGCCTATGCCGACGATGGCATGCGCGTGGACCTGTTTGGCGAGATCCAGCAGGGTCGAGCGGCCATCCAAGCGGTGGACGCCGCGCTATTCGCCAATCCTTCGGCGCGCCTCGAGTGGGAGCCACTCCACGCAGCGATCTTCGCCGACGGTCGGGAAGGCGTCACGCGTGGTGAATGGCGCTTCCTGGTGGAGGGCAGCGTGCGTGCGCGTGGTGCATATCTCACGCTCTGGCGCCGCGCTGCGGACGGCCATTGGCAAGTCGCTCTCGACACCGGCGCGCCATTGATCCCGGAGGACGCGCACGAGCCGTGGAGCAAGGAGCGCGCATTGGCTTGGTATCAGGCGCAGCCTTGGGTCATGGGCTGCAACTTCATTCCCAGCACGGCTTCCAACCAACTCGAGATGTGGCAGGCGGACTCCTTCGATCTCGTCACCATTCGCCGCGAGTTGGGCTGGGCGGCCGATCTCGGGATGAACAGCGTGCGCACTTATCTGCACGATCTTGCTTGGCGCCAAGACCCTGAAGGATTTCTCTCGCGGGTGGATCAATTTCTCGATGCGGCGCAGGAGCGCGGCATCCGCCCGGTCTTGGTGTTGTTCGACGATTGCTGGAACGATCAGCCCAAGATCGGGCCGCAGCCGGAACCCATTCCTGGCGTCCACAATTCGCGTTGGGCGCGCAGCCCGGGTGCTGCGGCCACGGAAGATCCGCAGGCTTGGCTGGGTCTGGAGGACTACGTGCGCGCGGTGGTCGGCCGCTTTGCCAACGATCCGCGCGTCTTGATGTGGGATCTCTACAACGAGCCCGGCAACAGCGGCATGGGCGCGCGTTCTCTGCCCTTACTGCGCGCGAGTTTTTCTTGGGCGCGCGCGTCCGGTCCGACTCAGCCGCTGACCGCAGGCGTTTGGGCGGGCGGTGCTGATTTCACCGCTCTGAATCAATTCCAGGTGGCGGCCAGCGACGTCATTAGCTTTCACAATTACGACGGCCCACAGTCTTTGCGCACTCAGATTGCCGGCCTCAAATTGCACGGTCGGCCGGTGGTGTGCACGGAATGGCTCCGCCGCGGGCAGAGTGAGGTCACGGATTCGCTGCCGGTATTCGCCGGCGAGAAGGTGGCTTGCTTCAACTGGGGGCTGGTGCGCGGGCGCAGCAACACGGTGTTCCCTTGGAACTCACCGGAAGGCACGCCCGTGCCCGCGCGTTGGTTCCACGATCTGCTCGAACCCGACGGGCGCCCCCATGATCCGGCGGAAGTCCAATTGTTCGTGGATTGGGCCGCGTTGATGCGACGGTGAGTCTTCACCAACGGAAGCGCATGGCGGCCGCGTTCTCCGCGAGTTCGGCCTGCATGCGCGCCGCGAGCGCGCGCGGCAGGTACGGAATGGCGAGAGGATGTCCCGTTTTGGCGCCGCCTGCAGTGTCCAGCAGCAGCGTGGCATGGCCGTTGCGCCGGTCGAGCGGATTTTCCGCGAGCGTGACAGCCTGAAGTTTGTCATGAAAAGTTGCGCTGACGGACACGCTCCAACTGCCGCTGCGCCACACCATGCCCCATGCAGGACGTGCCCAGCGGGAGATGCGCCAGCGCAGCCCGGCCCTGACCCAGGCCAGCAGGAGCACTACCGCGCCAGCCAGGGCTCCGGGCATATCGAACATCAGATAGAGCAACGCACCGATGGTCACGGCCGTCAGGGTGGGCACGACCATCATGCGTCGACCTGCGTGTTGGCCGAGTGGTTGCCAATCGAGATCCGAGAGATTCAGGTCAGGACGAATGCGCGTGAGAAGCGCTTGAATTTCGGAGTTGCGCATGAGGGGGGCGAACTGCGCGCCGCTCTCATGGCCCTGATGCTGCTCATTCTGGTCTCCGCCGGCGGTGCCCACGAGCACGCGGGCCCGGCCCAGCATGCGGTGAAGCAATGAGCGGCGCACGGTCAGAACTTGAATGCGCGAGCGTGGAATGCTGGCCACTTGGCGCGTTAGCAAACCGCGACGGATGCGAAACACCTCGCCTTCTTGCTCCAAACAGAAGTCCCAGAAGCTCAGCACGGAAGCGATCGCAGAGAGTAGGAAGACAAGCAGCATCACGGCTGCTAATGCAAAGGCCGCTTGAGTTGCGAGTGCCATGGCGCCTTCGGCGGCGAACCAGTCTTCGAGCTGGTCGCCGAGATCGAGTCGGTCGAGCAGATTGAATTCCCAGGCGAAGCCCCAGGCGATAAAGATCAGCCCCAAGCCTCGGCCTGGATCCAGCGCGAGCATCAGCAGCTCCTTGGGCCCGAGACGCAGCAAGGTTTCGGTGGCTTGCGGAACGGGTGGAGGCAGAGCGCAGCCGTCGGCGCGCGCGGCCAAGAGTTGCGCAGCGGCTCGACCTGCGAAGAGGTGTGCGCGCAGACTCTCGTACTGCGCCAGGCCGATGACCTTGAGCTCAGCATCGGAGGCGCCGCCTCCGGCCGTTTCGATTTTGACCTCTGCGACGCGCGCAAGCCGGTGCAGCAGTCCCTGCTTCAAATCGACGTTCTGGACGCGCGCATAGGGCACGTGGCGCACACGGCGAAAGATCCATCCTTGTTCGATGACCAACTCGTCCTTCTCGAAGCGCCAACGCAGCGTGAGATACTGAAAGACATCGAAAATGACCGTGGGCACGAACAGCGCGGCCAGCCAGATCTCCCAGCGCTCTCCGCGTGAGAACAGCAAGACCAGGAGCGCCGGAACCAGCAGTGCGCGGGTGTGGCCAAGGATTCGGAACACGAGTGTGGCCGGATGAAGCCTGCCGATACGGCTGCCGGCCTCAGACGGCATCGTCATCCGTGCGCGTCACGAGCCAGTCCCGAATAGCGATCGCGAGAGCGTGCGGCAATCCGGGCACGGAAACGGCAGCGTTCGCCGTTCCGGCGGTGTGAATCTGCAAGGTGGCGATGCCGTGTCGCCGCTGCAGCGGTCCTTGGCTCACGTCCGTGTACTGCACGCGCGCGCAGGGGATGGACACGAAGCGCCGCCACAGCAAGCCGCGCCACACTTCGATCCGGTCCGGCCGCACGCAATATCCCGTGCGCGGATACTCCCAGTGCGGCCAGCGGGCGGTCAGCCACAACCCGGTTGGCGCGAGCACGACCCACGCTACGGTGAGCACTAGCGGCCAAGCTTCTTCGAGAAGACCCAGACCTGTGCTGATCGCCAAGGCAAGCGCGGCGCCGAGAAAGATTGCGCCGACGCCCAGAAGCCCCGCAGTCTTCTCGACGCGAATCCAAGCAGGCTCCAACGCGCGGGAACGGCCATCGGCGAAGGTGGGTAGCGGGGGCTCCAGCCCCACGCACAAGGCTTCGCCCCAGGCGGCGTAGCCCGCGGAAGTGAGATGCAGCGCGTCGTCCTCGAAGAGCGCGGAATGGAGCGTTCCGTCTGCTGCGACGAAAGTCTTGCGGTGATTCACGAACTCGGCCCTCACGCCGAGCGCAGGAACTCCTTCGGCGAGGAGGAGATTGGTGGACTCAACGGCGCGACGCTGCGGATCATCCGCCTGCGCGCCGCGCGGCAGCAGAGCGTGCAACTGCAGACGCGTGCGCGGGGACTGCTCCAGAATCTCGCGCGCAAGTTGCAGCACGGCAGCGGCGAGCGGCGCGGGTTCTTCGCCGTCCGAGAGATCGTTGGTGCCGATCAGCAAGATCACGAGGCGCGGGTCCAAATCGGCGAGTGCGCCGTGCTCGATGCGCCAGGCCAGATGCCGCACTCGATCCCCAGCTACGCCGAGATTTCCCGCGCGCCGCGCGCCGAAGCAGTGAGCCCAGTGCGTCGCACCTGCGGCGAGCACTTTGCGCCCCGGGCCTCCCCAGCCTTGGAGCAGTGAATCACCGAGGAGCACCAGGTCCAGACCCTCTGGCCGGCCGAGGCGGCAGCAGTCTTGATGTTGACTGCGCCAGCCTCCTTCGAGCCAGCCGGAGGGGACCGCTTGCATGGCGCACAGCCTAAGCGGTGCGCCACCGGATGCGTAGCCTTAGCGCAAGTCGTTGCGCAGGAGGAAATCGCCGTTGGCTGCGGGATTGACGATTCCGCCTTTGCTCCCCACGTAGAGATCGAGGTCGAGATCGCCGTCCAGGTCTGCAAAGCAGGCGCCACTGCTGATGAAGGTGGTCCAGGGCAGTCCGCCGCTCGTGAAGAAGTTGGAGTCCTTCTTGAAGTTGCCGCGGGCTCCGCCTTGTGCGCCGCCTTGATTGATGAAGAGTCCGGGGAAGCCGACGAAAGGACGAGTGCTACCGAAGAACTCGTGCGGCTGGATGAGCACGTCGAGGTCGCCGTCGGAATCTACGTCGGCCACTTGCGAGTAGAGCCGGATCAGGAGGTCTTCGTCGAGCTGGTCGGGGAAGCGCGTCGCGTCGTCCACGAAGACGCCGGGATTGCTTGCGCCCAGGTTGTAGAGCACGTCACCGGAGGCGGCGGGACTGACCGACACGTGGCTGTTCATGAAGAGCAAGTCGAGCCAGCCGTCGCCGTCGAGGTCTGCGAATTGCGCATCGGACGTCTTGTCGAAGAGCAGCGGAAGTTGTGTGCTGCTGACGTCGCTGTAATTGCCGGCGCCGTCGTTCAAGAGGAGCATGTTCTGCACGCCACCGCCGCCGGCGGTGCGCGCTACCGCGGCATCGAGATCGCCGTCGTTGTCTACGTCGCCGAACGCGACGGCCGTAGCCGAGCCGAAATCCACGTTGAAGACCGCGTTCTTAAAGCCGACATCCTCTTGATAAGTGCCGGCGACACCGCCTTGCACTCCGCCTTGATCACGCAGCAGCGCAAGCACTTGGGGGCCGCTCGAGGGATTGTGCTGCCCGCCGTCGCACAGCAAGAGATCGAGATCGTCATCCCCGTCCACGTCACCCACGGCGAAATCGCTGACTCCTGCCAGCGAGATGGGAAGCAGCGTGATGCCCGCAGCAGTTCCGAAAGTCCCAGAGCCATCGTTGTAGTAAATGGCGGCCGGCAGCACCCCTCCCAACCCGTCGAAGCGCGACCACACGGCGAGATCGGGATAACCGTCGGCGTTAAGGTCGGCGGCGAGCACGCCGTAGGTTTCGACGTTGTCCGCAGCGGAAAGGCGGATTGCGGTCTCATCCGTGAAGCCCGAGCCGGTGTTCACGTAGAAGCGCAACCCGGACTCGCCGGTGAGCACCAGTTCACACTGCCCGCTCCGATCCAGATCCGCGGCAGTCGGAATGCCGCTCTCCTGAAAATTGGACGGCGGCAATCCACCGCTGATGTCTGCGAAACGCGTGCCCTGGGCGGCGTCCGGCTTCAGCGCAGAAGGCGCGGTCAGCAGAATGCGGCCCGACGCAGTAACGACTCCGCCTTGAGCGATCACCGTCCATCCGCGAAACGCAGTCAGGTCCGGCAGCAGGAGAGCGACTGTGAACAGTCCGTCCGGGCCGATGGCGCCCTGGAAATTGGCGTAACTGGCCGCAAGATTCAGATGCAGCAGGCCATGCGGCGGTGGCAAGGCGCGGAAGGCCGGGGGTCCCAGCACGATGCGCGCCGGCGCGCCGATTTCCGTGCTGCGCAGGCGCAGACTCGTCGTGGTGAAGGATTGCAGCGGTGCGACATCGAGCTCGACTTGGCTGGTGGAAGCGTTCTGCGTCGGCAGCGCCGAGCAGGCCATTAGGAGAAGGGTCGGGATCATGGGGACAAGATGATAATGAGACGCAATCGCAAGAGCAAGTCAGGGCTTGGGGTGCCCGCCGCCTATGCTGCGCGGGTGCTGCTTTGGCTCTCCCTCACCTTTCAGGAGCCCCTGGAGGCTCCGAGTCCGGCCCATCTCGTGGCTGAGGGCAGGGAGCAGGCCGCCCTGGCCGTCCAGGAATCTGCTGCCGGGCATTCCGCTAGCGCCCTGGAGCACGCCCGGGCCGCCTCCAAACTGCGGCCCATGCACGGAGGGTTTCTCGTGCTCCTGGCTCAGGCCGCGGTGGAAGCCGGCGCTCAGGAAGAGGCCTTGGCCGCCCTGAGTTCCGCCGCAGCCATGGGCTTCGCATTCAACTTGCGCGCCGACGATTCGCTCGCGTCCTTGTACGAAGCAACTGCCTTCGCGAAGGCCGAAGCCCGCATGCGCGCGAATCACGAGCCGATCGTGCACAGTGAGGTCGCCTTCCGGGTGACGCGCCCTGGGTTTCATGCGGAAGGCGTCGCGCACGATCCGCAGAGCGGTGACTTTTTTCTTTCCTCCTTCGATGGCGGCGAGATCGTGCGCGTGCACAACCTGGACGGCATCTGGACGACGGAGTTGTTTGCCGATCTGAAGACGCAGGGATTCGCCGGCGCTTACGGCATGTCACTGGATGCCTCGAGGCAGTTGCTCTATGTCGCTGGCGGGGCAAGTCGCGGCAAGCCGGGCGCAGAGGACCTTGGAGGCGTAGTCAGTTTGCAGCTTTCCGATGGAGTTCATCGGCGCATCGCGCGCCGCGTCGGAGGCCCCAAGCTCTTCGGCGATGCTTGCGTCGCGAAGCGGGGGGAGCAACTCGCAGTCTTCGCGACCGATCCGATCGGCGGCGCCGTCTTCTCCCTCTCTGATGGAGCATTCGATGCCCGGCTGGAAGCCGGACGATTGTCCTCACCGCAAGGCCTGGTGGCATTACCGTCGGCAGTGGGGCAGGCGCCTCTCTTGGTGATCGCCGACTACGCGGCGGGCTTGTTCACGATGCGCGCCGATGACCCCACGAGCCTCCGCCAACTCGGCGCGCCCGCGGACGCATGTCTCTTAGGCCTGGACGGCCTTGCGCTCCACGGTGACTCACTGATCGCCATTCAGAACGGCGTCAGTGTCTTTCGCGTGCTCCGATTGAGGCTGGATGAGGCGCGGGAGAACGTCCGTTCCGTGGAAGTTCTCGAACGCGCGCATCCGTTGCACGGCGAGCCGACCCTCGGCGTGGTCGTAGGGAATGATTTCTACTACGTCGCCAACGCGCCCTGGGGTCTTCCGGAGGACGAAGAGCCTCCGCCTACTGTAATCCTGCGCCTGCCCTTGAAGTAAAAGCCGATGAGCGCCCCTGGTCGTGGAGGCGCTCGACCGCTTCGGCTCGGGTTCAGAGCACCACGGCCACGTACGGCAGTGACTTCACGGAGGCCACGCCAGCGGTTCCTCGGATCGCGGCGGCTTGCAGGTACACGAGACCCATGCTGAGCGACGACGGCACACGCATGGCGAAGCGTGCCACACCGTTCGCTCCTGCCTGGACACTGGCGCGGAGCCGCGCTGGCGTGGCGAGGTCGAGGCAGAGCCCACCGAGCGCCGTCGGACAAGGGCCGGCGCCCAAGCCGTTGAAACTGCTCACGAAGTAGATTCGTTCGCCGGGCGCTCCCTCAGTGACCGTGACGGTGGCGTCGCGGCCGCGGAACATCGGATCCACCTGCAGCACGAGTGCCTCGTGTTCACCGGGATTGAGCTGTTCCGGAGTCAGCGTGGCGAGCCAACCTTCTACTTCGGGCGTGAGCGCGCCGCTGCCCGAGAGCGCGGCGGTGCGCTGAATCCAGCCGTCGTGCACCATCGGCAGCGGCTTGACGCCTTGGCCGCCGGTGCCGTCGGTGATGCCCGCGCCAGCCGACCCGTTGCTGAGCAGGAGAGCTCCGACGACGGCGGCGTCGGAGCCGTCGCCATCGTTGTTCGGATCGGGATCCAGCACGGTGAGCACGTTGGAGTGTTGGTTGGTGACCCAGGCGTAGTAGCCTCCGCCCTGCTTCGCGCCCCAGTTGATGCCGTGCGTTCCCGCCGGCGTCGGCACGTAGGCGACGACTTGGTTGGTGTGCGTATCGATGATCGCGACATGATCGGCGCTGCCGGTGTTCGAGCGCGGAACCGTCGTGAGCGAGAGCACGGCAACGGCGCACCAGCGCTCATCCGGGCTGACCGGGCACTGGATCGGCACTTGCAGCGTGTGAAAGAGATCGAAACCGCTGAGTCCGTCCGGAGTCAGCGTGACCGGAATGTTGGTGACCAGTTCGAGGCGTGTCACGTCGATGACGGTAACCATGCCGCTGACGACGCTCGCCACGAACGCGGTGTTGATTCCGTCCACGTGGCATTCGCCAGCCGCGAGCGGCATCAAGAGCGCTGAACGGATCGGATCGTTGGCGTCATAGTGGAACTCTTTCAACACCTCGCCGCTCTCAGTGTCGAGGATCGAAATCGAGCCGGCGACGCCCATGCCGTTGAAGACGTTGGGCACGATCACGCGATCGCCGAGGCCGCAAGTCAGCCAATGGCCATGGGGATTGTTCTCGCCTGCGCCGGTCGGTTCTTCGTCCACTTTGCGGAATCCGCCTGCGTCATCGGCCACCTTGGCCATGCCGCGCTCCGCGCTCAAAGGCACGGTTAGCCACGCAAGCTGCGGCGAGTTCGGCACCGGAATGCTGATGATGTGCGTCGGCGCCTCGCCGACGGTGATGCTTTCCCGGATCGTGCCGCTCGCGCGGTCGATCTTGTTGATCCATTTCCCGAACCAGTTGCTGTTGTAGATCGTGCGGAGCGAGAAGTCGGCCCACATGTTGTGCGGGTTGTTCCACAGGCCGCCTGCCGAGAGACCGTTGATCTCGCGCTCCACGGTGAAGGTGGCGGCGTCCACCACGGTGATCGTGCCGGGCTTGGCCACGCCGCCCTGGTCAGTTTGACCCGGGACGAATTCGAACTGCGTATCCACCCAGACCTCACCGACGCCAGGGATCGAAGGAATCACGATCTGGCCGGGTCCACGGATGTCCCACTTGGCGGCCTTGTCGGCGGGGCTCGCCGCAACGGTTGTGATCGCTGCGAGCACGTCGGCAGCCGGCAGCGAAGTCAGTCCGAGGTGCCCGATGAAGGGCAGCATCACGGAGTCCACGTCTGGCACGAGGTTGTTCGCATTGGTCACGCCGACCACGGCAGTCATGTAAGGGTGGATCTTGCAGACGAAGACGTACACCCCGGGAAGGTCGAAGGTGGTCGAAAGCGTGCCGTGCTGAGAGCTGCCCTGGTCAGTGGCTACGATTGAACCCACCGGCTTGATCAGCGTCGTGACCGTGTGCCGCGTGTTGGTGCAGCAGTTGCCGATCACGAAATCCACGCGATCGCCCGTCGCGACCACGGTGAAGGGCGTGCCGGTGGCGTCGCTGCGGAACCAGTTGCCCGGCTCGTCAGTCAAATGGAAGGTGTCGGCGCGGCCTCCGGAGCCGGATTGGGCGGCGGCGGGAATCGCCGCTGCAGCGAGCGTTGCAGCGACAGCCAGGATGCGAAGGAAGGCGAGTTTCATGAGCGGTCTCTGCCGGGAACAGCGTTGCCGTCCCGGCGAGACCCTCATCCCGCCTTCAGAAAATCAGGCCGGCGAGACCTTGTGCGTGCCCGGGTCGAAGGACCAGGCGCGGCCGTCCCACGAAGAGCGCGTGGCCAGATCCACCACCACCATCATCTTGGTGGCGAATTCCACTTGCGAGAAGTTCGGTTCGCGCGAGCGAATGCACTCGAGCCAGTTCAGCCGCAGCATGTCCTGGTCGGGCACGTCGGGGAGGTCGGACTTCTCAGCTTCGACGTCGTCCACGAAAGGCCGCTCGGGCCGGAGTTCCGCATCCTTGCCGCCCAGGTAGATCGTGCCCTTCTGGCCGCGGATCATATTGGTGAAGGATTGCTCGTTGTTGGTGTTGCCCGCGACCACCATGGTGTGTCCATCTGCGAATTGAGCAGTGATCAGCACCTGGTCGTGGTTCTCCATCTCCAGATCGATCATGTGTGAACCAGCGCAGAACACGCGCACCGGGTAATCCGAATCGAGGGCGTACATCAGCGGGGTCATCTCGTGGACGAGCAGGTCGCCGATGATGCCCGTGGAGAAATCCTTGTAGCGGCGCCAGCGGTGATAGATCAGCGGGTCCCACGGGCGCACGCCCTTCGGGCCGCACCACATCTTCCAATCGAGGTTGACGCCGGGCTCGAGGTCGGGCTCGATCGCGTAGTAGT
>CAZCXL010000005.1:0-23548 GCA_964502625.1 uncultured Planctomycetales bacterium
CGGACTAATTGCGCGACCGGTGATCGCGAGGCCGGCGAACACGACTCCGATTCCCACACTGACTGGAATTAAGGCGATGATGCTGACCTTCCAAGATGCGAGCGCTAGCCGCGTCACCACCACTAGCGCGATCGCAGCGATCAGCATCGCTCGCGTGAGATCCGCGGCCAGCATGAGTTCGAATTCTTTGGGCAAACCGATCGGATCAACCAGCACTGTTCCTGGCGGAAGACGCGCAGCAATGGCTGATAGCACTTCTTTGCGTGCGCCCATTCTCGAGCGAAGCGAGGTGAGCACAAATTCCTCTCTCCAATATTTGCTACCGCTCCAATGCCATGGCAGCGGAGCAGGCGCAGCGCTCCAGTCCACGATGCGGGTCAAACCGTCGAGCGAGGCCGAGGCGATCTCCGGGCGCACTCCCTCGCTCCTCAGGGTTGCGTCAGTCGCTGCGCGCCACGCGCTGGTCTGCTCGTCAAAGCTTTCGAGGCGTGTCCGTCTCTGCAGGTCGATTACGGATTCGTGTGCCCCAGTGGCGAGCTCAACATCCGCGAGCATGAGCACTTGCTCGATGGACGATTGCAACTCCTCTGCCGTCACAGTGGCCGGGATCAGTGCCTGCACACTGAAGGGAGAGAAGCCAAATTCTTCCTCGATTGCAGCTGCCGCTGCAGCAGTCTTGGAATTCGTCGGACGCAGCTCTGCTGGATCTGCTGAGAAGGACACGAGGCCATTCGCGAGGCCCAACCAACCCGCTGCAGCCGCCATCACCAGCACGACGCCGATCCCGGTGCCTGAACGGGTCGCCGAGAGGCGCTGCAGCAATGGCTGTCCCTCGCCGCCGAGCTTCCTGCGCTGCGAGCCTTGGATACGCAGCAGGGTGGGCAGGAGCAGAAAGCACACCAGGGCGCCGACCACGAGTCCGAAGGCGAGCAAGAGTCCAAAGCTCCGCAAGCCTTCGAAGGCGCCCCAACCGAAACTCAAGAAAGCCGCCACACTCGTGAGCATGCCATAGGCGACGATCCGGCCCACGCCGAGGTTCGCGGCGAGCACGTTTTCCGTTTGCTGCAGGGCCGCCTGATAGTGGATCGCATAGTCAATGCACAGGCCAAGCAGAATCGCGACTCCGCTGACGGCGAGTGGCGAGAGCGGTCCAAGGAGCGCACCGCCGATGCCGACAGTCCACAGCAACGCGATGGCGACCGGCATCAGCATGAGATGCGGAAGCAAGATGCTGCGGGTCGCCAGCATGAGGAACAGAAGCAGGCAAGGAATCGACCAGAGCATCGAGCTACGCAGATCACCCTCGATGCGCGTGCTGTCTTCGACGGCAACTGCATACCCGCCGAGGAAAACCGGATCGGCTTCGCGAAGCTCGACCTCCGCCGCAGCCATCACGGCGCGCGAGGCATCGAGATTGAATGGATCGCTCGTGCCTCGGATGCGGAGCAGCGCCGCGTCGTGCGACAGGTTCATGAGGAGCGGAGAATCTGCCGCAATGCCGGGAAGTCCGCCTTGCTGCATAGTCGCGTCGAGAATCCATCGAATGCCGAGCGGATCCTGTTCCAGCAGCCTGCGTCCAGCGATTGGATCCGCGCGCGCGAGCGCCACGGAGTCACGAATGGCCTCTTCGCGTCGCGGAGAAGACAGGCGTGCTGCTAGCAGCTCCAAAGTCTCATCGTTGGCGCTCAGCAGGGCCTTCCATGGCGCATCGGCAAGTTGGTCGGCGAGCAGATCGGATCGCGTGGCGTCGACTCTCTCGATCCACGGGGAAGCCTCCAACGCCGTGACCCAATCGGCGACCTTCGATTCCAAGTCCCGGCCGCGCACCATCACGAAGAGAGACCGTGAAGCCTTGCCTCCGATCTCCGGATCGCGCAGCGCGGCCAGTGCCGGATGATGCTGAGGGAGCATCTCTGCCAGATTGGGCTCGATGCGCACCCAGGGCAAGAGCGTCAAGGCCAGCGCACTCACGGCGAGAACGAGAACGACGGCCCTGAGCGGACGAACCGACCACGCCGCCAGTCCGGTCAAGACCCAGCGCAGGAGCGCATCATGGCGCGGGGCTTGCTTCATGGCTGCGCTGCACCTTGCGTCGCGCCTGAGAATAGGCTCGGGTCGGGTTCCGTGCCCAGAGGCGTGAGGATCTCTTCCCGCAAGGTGAGCGAGAACCCGCGCGATTCGAAGCGATGTGGCGTGAAACTCTCCGACCAACCGACACCGCGATAGCGATAGCGACGGGCAAGCAACTCCCCGCTGCTGGAGACCACGACCGTGGTCTGCAAGCCCGCAGTGGAGGGCTCAAGCAGCAACTCCCATCCGTCCGAGGTGCGGCGGCTGGCGCGTACACGCTCTGAAGTGAGCGGCACTTCGCTTTCCAGCACGCTGAGCGCAAGAAAACTGAGGAAATGACGCGACAGTGGCTCATCCCACCGAGAGGCGATCTCTGCTGCTCCCGCTGCAAGGCTTCCCTGGACGCCGGCTGCGGAAATCGTGAGGTCGAGCATCTTGCCAGCAGGAATTGCATGCCATTGCATGCGTAGCGACGGTGGATTCCCGCTCGCCGCGACCAGCGTGGCTCGGAAGATGCCGCTCAGCGCGGCGCTGCGCAGATCGACTTCACAAGTGCGACGATGTGGAAGCGTTGGTTGTGCGAAGGTCGAGAGGGCAGCCAGCGCCTCCGCTTCTGGAGGTTGCTGAAAGGTCGTCTGGCAGCTCGTCAGGCAAAGGACTGCTGCCAGCAATGTGGATGTTCGGAGCTCGTGCTTCAATTCTTCGCCGCCGATCGCCGTATTGCAGCCTCGATGTCCTTGCGGAAGGCCATGGTTTCCAGGCTGACCGCCTGCAAATCAGGAATGACTCTCAAGGCTTCAGTTGCTGGAGTTGAGGAGTTCATGAATTGCGGCGTGATCGACTTTTCCCCGTGAGGTGCGCGGAAGTTCGGGCACGAAGATCATGCTGCGTGGGAATTTCCATCCTTCTAGTCGGCCGCGGGACCATGCAACGAGATCTCGGTAGGCCAGCGGGTGATTGCGCGTTGCCACGGCAGCGCACAACACCGTGTCACCGTCCTGGTCTTTGCGGCTGTAGACGAAGACTTCCGACACGTGCTCGTGCTCCTCGAGAATTTCGGCAATCTCTCGCAGATCCACGCGCTTGCCCTTGACCTTGATCCAGCCGAACTCACGTCCATGCAAAAAGACTTCGCGATCGCGCAGTTCAGCGATGTCCTCCGACACGAACTCACCTTGGCTGAGGCGATCGGGCACCTCATCCGGAACGCAGCGAAGCCCAACTGCTGCGGATCGTACGGCAAGGCGTCCGCGTCCCGCCGCGGAATCCTTCAGCTGCGCTTGCACACCAGGAAGCAAGTGCCCGACGCCGCCGCGCTCGGCGGCCGTCCCGTCCAGGTCAAACGCGATCGCGCCGCACTCGCTCGCTCCGTAGAGCACATGGATGCGGCTGCCGGTCCGACGGGTGAATTCCTTCGCGACACGCGCGCTCAAGACTTCTCCGGCGGAGATCAGCAGGCGGATACTCGCCGGCACCTTGAGTTCTTCAGCCCGCTCGACCTGGGCTCGATACCAACTCGGAACGCTCGGCAGCACGGTGCCGCCGTGCTCTGCAGCGGCCAACAAGGGACAGCGGTCCTCGGGAAGGATGATCTTGCTCCCGGAATACAGCGCGGGCAGTGCCAACACTGAGAATCCATAGGAATGCGACATGGGCACGGAGGCAAGGATGCGATCGGCCTGGCCGAACTGCATCACCTGGGCGAGCGCACGGCCGTCCGACTCAAGCTGAGCGCCAGTAACCAGGATTCCGTTCGGAACTCCGCTGCTGCCTGACGTAAGTTTGATGGCACAAGCCTCCGGCCACAACTTTGCGCTGAATCCAGTGAAGTGCGGCGGGCCCGGGAGGCCATCGGCCAACCCGCCGGTTGAGGCCACTTGCCAGATCGCCGTGGCTTCAAAGCGGACAGCCAGCTTCCGGAGTGACGCTGCCGGCGCGCGATCGTCGGCCCACAGCACCACGCATCGGCGCAGCCACGCGGCGCAACATGCGACCAAAAACTGGGGCCCGGGCGGCGCCGAGAGCACGATCACGCTCCCCTGCGGAAGCTCGGCAGTGGTGAGCATTTCGGAGGTTTGCAGGCATGCCTCACGAAAGGATCCAGCTCGGAGCGGTTGGCTGTGCGCAAGGAAGAGCTCGCGCGTCGGCGCCGCGCGCAGTTCATCCAGAAAGGCAGGGATCCGAGTGTGCATGCTGCCGATGAGTTGGGACGCGTTAGAGCAGCCCTGACAGGGCTATGATAGTTGGCTGGCTTCCCAGCCGGCCGGCAAGAATCGGCCAGATCTTGGCGAGCGTGCAAGGCTTTGGCTATCCTGGCCCTTGGCGGAGTCGAGCCAGAGTGTTCCAGCCGCATTTGCTGACCCCACCGCCGCGATCAGGTGAACTTTTCATCATGAATTCTGACGAGCTCCACAGTCGCATCCGGCAGGTTCTGATTCAGCGGCTCTCGCTCGAGGGGGTCGTCTCCGAAGACATACCGGCTGATCTTCCGCTGGTCGAACACGTTGCACTCGACTCTGTGGACGCCATTGAAATCGTTGTGGGCCTCGAACGGGAGTTCGGTATCGTCATCGGCAGCGAGACGCTGGATCATGCCGCCTTCCAAAGCATTGCCTCGATGGGACTTTTAGTCCGTTCGCGTTTGACCTCCGGGGCTTGACTCCCCAAGGCGCTTTTCGATGACCCAACGCGTCGTAATCACGGGCATCGGAGTCGTCAGTCCCTACGGCGCCGGACTGGACGTGCTCTGGGATGGAATGCTGAGTGGTGTGACCGCCATTCGTCCTTTCGAGCTCTTTGACGCGCGGCAGCACCGCACACGGCTCTCCGGCGAAGTGCCGGCGGAGTGTTTGCATCTTCCGCTCTCGGGAGCCAGTGCGCGGGCTAGCGCGCTTGCCGAGGTCCAAGTGACTCGCGCAGATCGCATGGCGCTCAGCGCAGCACGGCAGGCGGTAGCGGCGGCCGGGCTCCACGCACGTGATTTGGCAGAGCGCTGTGGTGTCTTTTTCGGCAGCAGCGCTGCCGGCATGCTCGAGGGTGAGCGCTACTACGCCGCGCTGCTCGGACGCTCCCGAGAGCGGCCGCGAGCGAATCGGATTGTCGGCCAGCCGACCAGCAGCCCGGCCGAGGCGGTCGCACGGGCCTTTGACGTGTGCGGTCCAATCGAATGCGTGGCCTCGGCCTGTTCGGCGTCGACGATGGCCTTCGAATCCGCGCTTGGTGCGCTCCGCAGTGGGGAGGTAGACCGTGCCCTCGTTGGCGGCGCTGATGCGCTCTGCGAGTTGACCTACGGCGGCTTCAATTCGCTGCGTGCCGTGTCTGCAGAAGCCTGTCAGCCCTTTCGAGCGGAACGGAGCGGCTTGAGTCTTGGCGAAGGTGCCGCAATCTTCGTTCTGGAGCGCGCGGACTTAGCGCGAGCGCGTTCTGCCACGATACTCGCGGAAGTCGCCGGCGCGGCCTCAAGCTGCGACGCGCATCACATGACCGCGCCGCATCCAGAAGGCCAAGGAGCCGCGCTCGCGATGCAGAATGCGCTGCTTGACGCCGGCGAACCATCCGAGGCGGTCGACTTCGTCTGCGCGCATGGCACCGGAACTCCGCACAACGATGCCGCCGAGTGGCGCGCGCTGCAGGCGGTATTTGGTGCGCGCGCCGAGCGGCTGCCGGTGTGCGCGCCCAAGGCCTCAGTGGGACATCTGCTCGGAGCCTGTGGAGCCCTGGAACTAGCAGTGACTGCGCGCGCGCTTCTCGCCGGCGTTCTGCCGCCCGCTCCGGCAGGCGGTGTGCTCGACGGCAACGGCAGTCCGGATCTCGTGCTTGGCGTTCCGCGGATCGTCGCCGGAATGCGCGTCGGCCTTTCAGTCAACCTCGCCTTCGGCGGCATGAACGCGGCCGTCGTGCTGCGCACGGGGCTGGTTCAGTGAGCGCCATCACTCTGCTGACCGGCGTTGGCGTCTGCGGCTCCTTCGGCAGCGGAAAGAGTGCCCTTGCTGCTGCGCTGGAGCAAGGTTCGGTGCCGGTGAGTGTGGCGGTTTCATGCCATCCTCCAGGAGCGCCCGATCGGAACCTGTACTTTGCTCGCGTCGAGCCGTCTGCTTTGCGCTCGCTCATCACACCGCTCGAAGGCCGGCGCATGAGTCCGCCCTCGCGCATGGCCGTGGCGGCCGCTCGGTTGGCCATCGCGGATGCAAGTTTAGATCCGGCCTGTTTCGGTGCGGGACGGATCGGCGTATCGCTCGGCACTGCGTATGGCTGCAGCTCCTACGCGTCGCGCATGCTGGACGAGGCGCACGCATTTGGCTGGGAATCGGCATCCCCGGTGCTTTTCACCGAGACGGTCCCCAACGTCCTCGCCGGACAACTCGCGCTGGCATTGCAGCTCACGGGCCCGAACTTCACCGTGACCCAGCGCGAGGCAAGCGGACTCACGGCGCTGGCGCGCGCCGATGCCCTCTGTCGTGCCAGGATCTGCGATGCGGTGCTGACTGGCGTGGCGGACGAGATGAGCCCTGTCATTTTGACGACGCTTGATCGTTTGCGCATGACGGCCGGGGTCCGCGGTCTGCCCGCGCGACCGTTCGATCCCGACTCCCCCGGCTGTCTCGCTGCGGAAGGTGCTTGTGTGTTGATCGCCGAGACGGAAGACGGAGCGAAAGCGCGGGGTGTCAAGGGCGGAGTGCGCGTACTCGCGGTGGCGCGCGCGAATGATCCGAGTGCGACTCCACGCGGTTGGGGTGGAGAACCGGAGCGCTGCGTGCGTCGGTTGAGCGCTGAGATCGAACGCGCAGGAGTCCGGCTCGCTTCTATCCATCGCATCGTGAGCGGAGCCTCCGGTGTTCCAGAAGGCGATCGCGCGGAATGGGCACGACTCAGTGCAGCGTTCGGCGAGCGGATGCCGCCCGTTTCTGCACCGAAGGGCATCACGGGTGAGTACGGGGGAGGCTTCCTTGCCGCCGCCGTGATGGGCATTGGCTCCGGGGAGCGAGTGCTCGTGACCTCTGCCGCTGTCGGTGGCGCTCTGGTTTGGGCCGTGCTGGAGCGATGCGCATGATGCCTCGAGCGCCAGACGTGGATGTGCCGCCTCGACAGAGCGCCCACGCACCGCGTGTGGGCTTTGGCCGCCGCCTGCTCGGTCCGTTGCACTTCACGGGAAGCTTTTGGTATCGATTCCACGTCCTTGGCGCGCGCGTTGCTCCCGATTGGCTCAAGCGCCTGTTGATGCCGTGCTTCGCCACTCTCTTCCTCCTGTTTCTGGGAGGTGTGCGCAGAGCCTCCGGTCGTAATCTGGATCTGGTGCTGGGGGAGTGCGGTTGGTGGCGCCGACAGGCGCGCGCGTGGAAATTGGTGTGGCACTATTCATGGTGCCTCACGGAGCGCTACGAGAGTCTGCTGGATCGCTTTCACTTCGAGTTTGAGGTGGAGGGATTGGAGCATTGGACCCTCCTCAACACCAAGCCTAGCGGCTTCATGATCGTGACTGCCCACGTGGGGAATTGGGAGATCGCCAGCCGGATCCCCAGCGGACCCGAGCAGCGCACCATGCATCTCGCGCGCGAAGAAGAGATCGATCCTGCCGCGCAGAAGTACTTCCAAGAATTGCTCGACTCGCGCGGAGGTTCAAAACTACAGACGCACTTCCTTGGTGACGGGCTTGGACATGGAGTCGAGTTGCTGCACGCACTGCAAGTCGGGGACGTGGTTGCACTGCAGTGTGATCGTCCGCGGCAGAGCAGCGCAGTGGTTGAGATTCCGTTCTTTGGCACGAGTTTTCCGATGCCTGAAGGACCGGCAGCACTTGCGCGCGCCGCGGAAGTGCCGATCCTGCCGATGTTCGCCTTTCGGGAGGGCCGGCGACGCTATCGCATCTTCTTCAAGCCACCGATCTTTGTGCCTCGCACTCAGAACCGTGCCGCCGACGTATGCAAGACGATCGACGTATTGGGCGAGCACCTGGTTTGGGCAATCGGCCGTGAGCCCTATCAATGGCATTGCTTCGTTGACGTGCGCGATCCGCGCTCGAGGTCTGCGCGGAGCGAGGCTCAGAGCCTCAAACTGAGCTTGCCCGTCAGCCAGAATTCGCCATTCGACGCCGGCCCGATTTCAAAGGAATAGTACGCAAGCGGGGGAAGCACGCGTAGTTCGCGCACGCGCGCGACGAGTTCCCGTGTTGGATCGAAGTCCGCGGAACTGCAGTGCACGTCCTCGAAGAGTGCGACCAATCCATTGCTGGCCGTTGGCGTCGTGTGCAATGCGGCGGCGGCTTGCGCCGCGAAGTCCAGGAGAAGGGCGGTCGGCGCGCGCAATGCGCCTCCTGGACCAGGAAAGAGGAAGGGATTGTCGTCTGGAATGTGGCAGGAGACTTCCGCGCTGCCGGCGTTCCTCGTGAGCACCCGGTGAACCAGTAATGCCTCGGCCCCGTGTGGCAAGTGATGGCGCAGGTCACTCATGCCGTGGAAGTGCTGAGTGCGACGAGACCTTCGGCCATCCGCTCGCGTCCGCGTACGAGCGAGAAGCGCAGCGCAGCCGCTTTGCCGCGCAGTTCAAGACGCAGGACGTCGCCGGGTATGACGGCAGTGCGGAACCGCGCCCGCGCGACGTGCGAAAGATAGGCCGAGCCGCCGTGGGCGATGCGCCATAACTCGGGAACCAAGAGGAGTTGGGCGAAGCCTGGCAGGATAGGCATCTTCGGAAAGTGGCCAACGCAAAGCGGTAGCGGGTTGGCCAGCACAATGCGCCCAGCGAGCCAACCTTCCGCACGCTCGATTGCTTCGAAGGTTACGCCGATCATGCGTGCGCACCTGCTCGCAGGGTGGTTGCAGAGTGAAAATGTGCGCGGCACCGGCCGCTCGCGTCCTCCCACCGGGGCGCGAATCCGTCCCCAGCCAACGCGCCATCGAGCAAGACGACATCAAACGCCGGACTTGCTGGGATCCTCGCCTCGCTCATCGCGTGAGGCCCTCGGCTTCGCGGGCGCGCTCGGCCGCCAGTCGCGCGTGCACGCGCGGACGAGTCCACCATCGCTCTCCGAGCGCCAAGGCGCCCATCAGCAGATACGAGATGACTCCGGTGTAGATCGCCCAAGCCTGCAGCGATCCCCAAAAGGCGAGCAGCGCGGCGATGATCGTGTTTGCCAGCAGGAGAATGGCCCAAGCCCAAGTCACGCGCCGACAATAATGGCGCACGAGATCCGGCATCGGAGAATGTTGGCGGGCCGCGAATCGCTCAACCAAGGGGGTGGCGCCTCGGCGCAGGCTGAATTGGAATGCTGCCCATGCCAGCAGGCTGAGACCCGAGGGCACCAGCCGCAGAGTCTCCGGCACGGTGTCCCAGATTGCAAAAGCAACGCCGGCGAGCACCGGCAACACCAACATCCAGAGCACCTTGCGTATGGTGAACGGTTTCAAGAGCTTAGAGTCCGCCGCTAACTTCAAGGACGCTGCCGTTGACGTAGGCCGCCTCGGCTGAACACAGAAAGAGCACTGCAGCAGCAATCTCTCCCGCTTCTCCCAGACGCCCGGCGGGGATCCGCGTGCGATGTGCCGCAAGCATCTCCGGCGCGAGACCTTCGAGCATTTCGGTCTCCACGAGACCGGGGCTCACGCAGTTGGCCGTGATACCACGCTTGCCTACTTCCTTGGCGAGGCTCCGTGCGAGTGCCACGAGTCCGGCTTTGCTGGCAGAGTAGTTGCCCTGTCCGGCCAAACCCTCCCGTCCGGACGGGGAGGTGAGAAACACGATGCGGCCCAAGCGCTGTTGCATCATCGGTTTGAGCGCGCCCTTGGCCATGCGGAAGCTTCCGCCCAAGTTGGTCTCAAGCACATCGGACCACTCTTCTTCGGTCATCAGGGCGATCATGCGGTCGCGCCGAATGCCGCCACTGCAGACCAGAGCGTGCAGCGGAGCTTCGCCGCGTTGGGCCCAGAACCGCGCGACTGCTTCCGAGTCACGCAAGTCGCAGGCGCTGGTGGTGAGCCGCGTTGCAAGTGGACCCGCTGCCGTGCGCAGCGCATCGGCGGCATCGGCACGCGATTGATACAGGGCATGCACGTGCGCGCCTTCCGCGAGAAAGGCCAGCGAACAGGCGCGTCCGATCCCTCGCGTGCCCCCGGTCACGAGAATGTGTTGGTCCGTGAATCGCGCAGTCATCGGGAGTCTTCAAGCATGAGGGGGATGCAGGCGCAGATCAGGTGCAGACTAGCGGGGTGAAAGAGGGATTGACGGATTCAGGTGGGGCGTCTATTCTTCCTTTCTGTAATGAGAATCAGTCTCAATAAAAACCGCGTCCCGGCCTGCCTTGGCACCGGCGCCCTCTAGGGAAAGCCCATGACCCTCAGCACCCGACTCAAGGAGGCCACCTGGGCCTCGCACCAATCCGCCGAATCACGCGCGTGGCAGAAGTCGCTCGCTCGCGGCGAGGCTGAACCGGCGCGGCTTGCCCTCTACTTGACGCAACTCCAGCGCATTCACGCTGCGCTCGAGCGCCTAGTCGACGCTGACCCGATTGTGCGCGCGGGGCTGGCGTGGAATGATGAATACCGTCACAGCCGACGGCTTGCGGCGGATCTCGAAGATCTGGCCGTTGCCGACTCCGCGAACGCGAGGCTTCCTCTGCTCCCGGTCACCTCGGCGATTCTCGATGCGATTGCGCGCGCCGTCGCAACCGAACCATTCGCACTGCTCGGCTTCCTTTACGTGCTCGAAGGCAGCATGAACGGCAACCGTTTCCTGGTGCGCGCGCTGCGCCGCGGGTCCGTCGCCGCGCACTGCAAGTTGCGCTACTTCGATCCCTACGGCGAGCAGCAGCCTACGCGTTGGGCGGCGTTCAAGCTCGCCTTCGATCGCGTGACGCTCGGACCGGAAGAAGAGAGCGCCGTCCTCGCGGCAGCACTTGCCACCTTCGAGGGCGTGTCCGAGATCAGCGAGCGCGTCATGGAATCCGGCGAACTGCTGGTCGGATCGGCTTAGTCAAAGCAGACGATTTGGCTTTTGAATCCGCACGGTGACGCGGAGCGGAGATTTGCGTATAAAAGAGTGATGGGTCTTGAATAACTCTTGCGCTTCTCCCATGAGATCCAAAGCCTCGCCGGAGAACCCTCATGAAGACCCTACGCCACTCCTTCTTCTCACTCGCCGTACTGCTGTTCATGCCGATGGCGGCGGCATCTGCGCAGTCGATCTACGTGGACACTTCCGACGACGTCGTGGACTTCGGCGGCGCACAGACGGTCGCCGAGTTGCCTGGTCCGGACGGGAAGATCTCACTTCCGGAGGCGGGCTTAGCCTCGGACAACACGCCGGGCGTTCAGACGATTGGCTTCCGCATTCCGCAGAGCGATTGGCAGTACCAGCAGTTCTTTCCCGGTCGTGCAGTGCTGCGGCCCTTCCTGGGCTTTCGAGTTTTCGATACGGCCATCATTGACGCCACAACGCAGACCGTATTCACCGGCGACACCAATCCGGACGGCGGCGAAGTGGTGATCTGGCAAGAGTCTTATCTGATCGACAACGTCGGCGGCGCGATGTTCGGATTCGACAGCTCAAGCATTCATTTGAGCGGCGGCTCCGGCAACTGGATCCACGGCAACACCAACACTGGGATCGAACTCTACGACTCCGCCGCCAACCTGATCGGCGGCACGCAACCCGGTGAGGGCAATCGCGGCGGATTCGTGATTCAGATCGACCGCTCGAACGACAACGTGGTGGTGGGCAACGTCTGCTCGCGGGTGCGCGTGCTCGGCTGGGTTGGCGGCGGCATGCCCGCGACCAACAACCGCATCGGTGGTCCGAGTCTTGCCGAGCGCAACGTCATCACTGGCTTCGCGACCTACAACAGCGAGGGTGCGCCGGGCGGATTCGCGATCCAGATTTTCGACGCGACCGGCACCGTCATCGAGAACAACTGGATTGGCACCACGGCCGACGGCCTTGCGGCCGGCCATCGCGGCACCACTGCTGGAATCTCCTTCGAAGGAAATCACCACGACACGATCGTGCGCGACAACCTGATCGCCGGAATCTTGGGCGAAGGCATTGGGCCGCACTACGCAGGCTGGCATTTCGGCAGCGCGATCAGTGTGTATGGCGAGGGCAGCGGCGTGACGATCCAGGGCAACACGATTGGCCTCGACGCGCTCAGTCGGCCGCTGCTCGGCAGCGTCGCCGGCATCACGATGGCGAACTACTACCTCGGACCGGTGCGGGATGTGCTGATCGGCGGCGACGCTCCGGGCGAGGGCAACGAGATTGCTGGACACCTGACGGCGGGCGTCAGCGTCGGCAATAGCTTCGTGGACGTGCGCATTTCCGGCAATTCGATCCATGACAATGCCGGATTGGGAATCGATTTGATTCCTCCTTCCTTCCAGACCGGCGTCACGCCCAACGATCCACTCGACGTGGACTTGGGCGCCAACGGCCTGCAGAACTTCCCGGTAATCACCGAAGCGCTTCGGCTAAGCAACGGTGGCGTCGAGGTGCGCGGCACGCTCGACAGCGCGCCGAGCCGCTCCTATGCCGTGGAGTTCTTTGCCAATCCGAGCTGCGACCCTTCGGGCAACGGCGAAGGCAATTTGTTTCTCGGCGGCACGACCGTGAGCACTGACGCGGGCGCCTCGAGTGCCTTCAACTGGAGTTCCTCCGTGCCCGTCCCCTCCGGCTGGGTGGCGACAGCGACGGCGACGGATGTGCTGACGGGGGCGACCTCCGAGTTCTCCGCCTGCGAAGACATCCTCGATGGCTTCCACCTAGAGGTGAGCGCGCTGACGCGCGGTCAGGTCGGTGCGCTCACGCTGCGGAACGCCGTCCCCGGGGAGCGAGTGGACTTCGTGTTGAGCCTGGTCGGCATCGGCTCCGGTTCGTGCCCGCCGGCACTCGGCGGCCTGTGCTTGGACCTGCTCGCGCCGATCGTGCGCATCGGCAATAGCAACGCGGATGCATTCGGCGTGGCGGTCCTGACCGTGAACGTGCCGGTCGGTGCGCCGCTGCGCACCGTGCACATGCAAGCCGTGGCGCGTCGCGGCACGGGCGGCGTGGACTCCGTGAAGTCGAACACCGTCAGCACGCCAATCTTGCCGTAAGTCGCGATCAAATGCCCACCGAAGCCGCGACTTCTTAACCGCTCGGCGCGCCCCAGGAGTTCTTGGCTTGCCTCTCGATCACGGCGCCGCCGCCGATCACTGCGTGGTAGGTAGCGAGCCACACTCGAGCCTTCCTGCTAGAATTCGGCGTGGAACGGGCGCTGCGGAAGCTAGCGGGCATGTGGCCGCATTCCTCGCGTAGAGTTATTCAGCGCGAGCTTCCGGCCGCACTCGTTGAGGTAGAGGCAGTTGACGCCTGCGCGGAGGGGACCAGCTTGCGCCGTGCACATCTCCGCGACCTCGCTGGAGACCTCTTGCAGCAGCGCTGCACGGTGTCGGCCGCCTTGGAGTGTATTCACTCCGCGGTCTTGGTTCCGCTGGATCACTCGGCTGATCTGCGCGCGTGGTGTTGGCAGTGGGAAGGCAATCATCCCTCGACGTGGAGCGCAATCACGGATGAAGAAATCGAGATGCTTACTCGGGAGGAAGCGAGGAAGTGGGTGGGCTGATGCGGCTTGTGATGATGCCGGGGATGGACGGTACGGGCGACTTGTTCGCCCGCTTCGAGCACGCTTTGGGAGGACGGATGGCGACCAGGATCGTGCGCTATCCGGCAATCGAAAGCCGGTACGAAGTGCTGCGTGCATGCGCGCGCGAGGCTCTGCCGAAAGGGGAGGACTTCGTGTTGCTGGGCGAGTCCTTCTCCGGCCCGATTGCGATCGAGTTGGCCGCGGAGAAGCCGCGCGGGTTGCGAGGGCTGATTCTGGTTTGCAGTTACGCGCGCACTCCGCGACCTTTGTTGGGGGGGATTGCTGCGCGTCTTCCCTTGCCCCCGCCGGCGAGACTCATGCTCGGACTGGGTGCCGGTGCAGAGTTACGGCGGGAGTTCGCGCGTGCGACGGCCAAGGTCCCGGCCGCGGTGATGCGCGCGCGCTTGCGAACGCTCGAGCGCACGGACGTGCGGGAGGCTCTAGCCTTCTTACGAGTCCCGGTTTTGTTGTTGCAGGCTCAGCAGGATCTCGTGGTGCCCGCGCGCGCGCCGCGCGAGCTTCGGAGACTCCGACCAGATGCAGAGCACGCGATCATTTCAGGGCCTCACCTCTTACTACAGGCCTCACCGATGCCAGCGGCGGAATCCGTCATTCGCTTCGTCCGCCACTGCGCCGCTAGGCTGAGCGGAGAATGAAGCAACCCCGGCCCACGACATTCGGAATTCTATGCCTCGTCCTGGGCGGCGCATCGGTGGCTTGCGCGCCCGCGCCTGCGGAACCTGCGGCTCCCGTGCTTCACGTGTTCTTGCTGGCGGGGCAGTCCAACATGCAGGGACATGCGGTGGCGGATCTGGATGATCCGCAGGATTACAACGGCGGGCGCGGGAATTTGGTCTCGCTGTTGGCGGACCCGGTGGCCGGCGCGCGCTGGCAGAAGTTGCGCGCGGAAGATGGAAGTTGGGCGGTGCGCGACGACGTCTTCGTCTCCTACAAAACCGAGGACGAGCAGAAGAACGGGCCGCTGACACTCGGTTTTGCGGTGCACGAGGGTCGTCACCACTTCGGACCCGAGCTCGGCATCGGGCAGGTGCTCGGCGATCGCTTCGAGGAACCGGTGCTGTTGGTGAAGACGGCGTGGGGCGGCAAGAGTCTGGCGGTGGATTTTCGGCCGCCGAGCGCGGGCGGCGAGACGGGCCCGTATTACGTGCAGATGCTCGCGGAGTTCCGCGCGGCGCTGGCGGGCGTGAAGGAAACCTTTCCTCAATTCGCGGAGCATGAAACTCGCGTCGAGGGCGTGATCTGGTTCCAGGGGTGGAACGACGGCTGCGACGATGCCTTCGCTGCCGAGTACGAGCAGAACCTCGTGCATCTGATTAATGATCTCCGCGTGGAACTCGGCGACGTGCACTTGCCCTTTGTGGTCGGGGAGACCGGCAACATGGACAACATGGTGCTGCGTGACGCACAGAAGGCGGGATGCGAGCGGGCGGAAGGCGGCGGTGCGCGCTTTGCGCCGACCTTCGCCTTCCGCCGTCCGGCCGAGAGTTCCCCAAACTCGACCCACGGCCACCATTGGTTCGGCAACGCCGAGAGCTACCTGCTCGCCGGCGACGCAATGGGCCGCGCGATGGCGGATTTGTTGGACGCGCGCGACTAGCGCGTGCCCGCTCAGCGCGGCGGCTGCAAGATTTGCGGCGGGCTCGCGCCTAGTGCCGGGCCGTAGATCACCGCGTTTGCGAACAATCGCGCGGAAGCGAGGTGCGTGCCGCGGAATCCGGGCGGGCCGGCGAAGAGCACGAGTTGCCCGTGGCCGACGGATTCAACGGTCAGCCAGGCGGAATTGGCAAGGCGCGCGCGCGCTTCGGGCCAGAGTAGACCGGAGAGGCGCAGTTCTGCTTCGTCAGCAAGTCGTACCGGCGTTTCGACCGGCGCTTGGCTGAGGTAGATGGCATCGCCGGCGACGAAAGCAGGCATGACCTCCCCGGCACCGACGGTGATCCAGTGCGTGTCATCCACCAAGCCGCGCAGCATCACGCCTTGCGGCGCGAAACGGCTGGCCCAGGCTTCCTCGTCTTCGTGCGGAGCCTCCGGCGCATCCGCACTGGCGGCCTCCGCATCCGATGCCGATGGCGGACCGTACACCGCTTCCACGCTTGCCGAGACGTCCCGTGCCGCACGTTCACGCGCCACGGCGCGCGCGTAAGTCTCTAATTCTTCCAAGGCGTCCTCCCGCAGCACGGTGGACCCGAATCCGAGTTGTCCTTTGGTCAGCACTGCCGACGACGAGCCGCAGGCAATCAGAGTGCCACCCTGCTCCATCCACGCCTTCAATTCCTCCGCGACCGGCTCGAGCGCGCGTCGCAACCCTCCGCCGGATTCCGGCAACACGATCACGTTGTAGGAACGCAGATCTGCGCCGCTCAGGTACTGCGCGTCAAGAATGGTGAAGGAAATTCCGATGCTGCGGTCAAGCAGGTGCCAGACGTGTCCGTAGGAGTCGGCGCCGATCGGCGCGTTGCCGATCAGCGCCACGCGCGGCCGCGTGAGCAGGTGAAAGTGTTGCCCGCCGAGGTCGGCGCTGACGTCGTCCGGCGCGCGGCTGGTGTTGACGGCATGGGCCGCGGCCTCGGCGGCTCGAGCCGCCCCTTGGACGCGCGCGGTAACCTCCGCCACCGTGCCCTCGTTTTCCTGGCGCCGCACCATCACGCTGCCGCGCGCGAAACGCCGACCGGCGGCTTGAAAAGGCTCGTCGGACACGTGCACCGCCAAACCGGCGTCGAGCGCGCGCGCCGCAAACTTCACCGAGGCGTCATCGTCGCCGTCCACGATCCAGGCCACCGGATCTTGACCCGCCACGGCACCCGGCGCAGCCACCAGCCCGACCATGCGCGGCGGCGCGCTCGTGAGCGGATTGCTCGACACTTGCGTCTCATCACACCACCAAGCATCCAGGTCGAGGGCGTGCGGTAGATCCCACGCGGTCACGTCGTAGATTTTCGTATTGTCGCGGCGCTCCAATTCCTCGCGCTCGGCCTGGAGTGATTCCGCGTCGTACGGTGTGTCGAACTCCAAGAAGGCGCGCGCGGCCGGGCCCATCGGCTGACGCGCGGCCACTAGCAGAGTTCCGGCGGGGAACTCCATTTGATCCACCATTCCGCCCATCGCGCCGACGGCATTGCGCGCGCTGAAAGAAGCCTCAGCGCGCCGCACTTCGATGCCCTGCCCGATCAGCATGTGGACGAACTCGGCTTCGCGCGCGAAGTTGCCGCGCGAGCGCAGCACGAAGACGCGATCGTTGCCCGGCGCATCGGCCGCGACGTTGCGCTGTCGTTGCTCCGCCCAACTCGCCCGCGCCTCACGTGCCGCGCCGGAGAGCGTCTGCAGATTGGCCCAACTCGCCACCGTTTGGTGCGCCACAGATTCGCGATAACTCAAGACGCGGCCCGACGGACGCTGCAACGACATGCCGCTGGTGTTCGCTTGTTCGTAGAGAATGCCGGTGGCGCCGTTCAGCGAGGCCCACGAGTCTGAGTAGAACGGACCCCAGGCGTCGGCCCACTCGCGCGTGTAATAACTCCATCCTTGCTTGTCGAAAGCAGCGGCGATGCCGGCGGCGAAGCGCGTCTGCCAGGCATGCAAGCCCGTCGGCAGGTGCGGATTGTGCGGCGGCGCCTGCGGATAGAAGAGGAACGTGTCGTCGCCGCCCATCTCGTGCGCGTCCACCAGCAGTTGCGGATGAAAGGATTGGATCGCGCGCCAGCGCGCGCGCGTTTCGGGCTGCGTACCGCCGAGCCAATCGCGATTCATGTCGAAGAGATAGTGGTTGCCGCGTCCCCAGGGCCAGCGTCCGCGATGCATGCTCGCGCCGTCGAGGCTCGGCACCGCGCCGGCGGATTGCTCCACCATGGAAAGAATGCGCTCGCGCCCGTCGGGGTTCATGCACGGATCAATCACGACAACGACGCGGCGCAGCAGTTCGGTGGTGGCCGGATCGGTGGAGGCGAGCAAGTGCCAGCCGAGCGCGAGCGACGAGTCCGCGCCGGACATCTCATCGCCGTGAATCGAGTAGCCCATCCACGCAACGGCGGGAAGCGAGTCGAGCAGACGCGTGGAGTCGGCGGCGGAGAGTCCGCGCGGATCGGCGAGTCGCGCCATGCCGGCGCGGATCTCAGCGAGATGGGAAAGATTTTCCGGCGCGCTGATCACGACGGCGACCAGCTCGCGGCCTTCGTGCGTGAAGCCGGTGCTCTCGATGCGCACGCGATCGGGCGCGGCGGCTGCCCAAACGCGAAAGCAGCGCAGGATCTCGGCCGGATGCGCCGGCCGCGAGCCGAGCGGGAAGCCGAGCAGCGCATCCGGCGAGGGGAGGTCCGCGCGGTGCGGGCCGGGGAGCAGCGGCTCCGCCGGGATCTCCTGCGCCTCGGCAAGAGTGGGGAGGGCGAGAAGGCCGAGCGCCAGGGCGCGTGTTGCGAGGAGGAGCCGACGGAACATCGGGGGGCAGCGTAGCGAGGCTGGGGGTTGGCCTGACCGCAGATCATCTTGAGGGAATGTGCTGGATGAAGGAGCTACGGGAGAATCAACCTTCTGCAAGTAGAATGGATCAGCGGTCATTCCCGGCCGTCCGCAGTTTTCCCGTGTAGATCGTTCACCATCAGAAACATGCATTATCTCTCCATCGCTTTCCGTCTGACCGTGAGCTTGCTGCTCCTTGCTCCCTTGACCGCGCAAACCGCGACGCGTGTCAGCGTGGGCCCTGGGGGAGTGGAAGGGAACGGCGACAGCCTGAATCCCTCCATGGACTTCTCCGGGAACCTCGTCGCCTTCGACAGTTCGGCGAACAACCTGGTGCCGGGAGACGTCAATGGTTTTCATGACATCTTCTTGCGCAATCGGAGTCTGGGATCGACCTCGCTCGTCAGCCTGAATACTATCGGTCTGCAGGCCAACGGGGGATGTTCCACTCCGTCCATCAATCAAGACGGAAGCTTCATCTCGTTCCAGAGCACGGCCACCAATCTGGTGTCCGGAGACGTGAACGGAAGGATGGACGTCTTTCTGCGGGATCTCACGACGGGGGTGACCACGCTCGTGAGCGTGTCTTCCGCGGGGCTCCAGGGAAATGCCAACAGCTATAACTCGATCATTTCGGGCGATGGGCGCTACGTGGCCTTCATCAGTGACGCCACCAATCTCGTCGCTGGGGATACGAATGGGGCCACCGACGTCTTCGTCCGCGACACGATGCTTGGTGTGACTTGGCGTGCGAGCATGAGCTCCTTTGGAACCCAAGGGAACAGCAACAGCGGCGTCAACGGCTATGACCTTTCCGTGTCCGGTCGTTACGTTGCGTTCCCGAGCACCTCCAGCAATCTCGTGCCGAATGACACGAATCAGACCGACGACATTTTTCTCCATGACAACTTCACGGGGCAAACCATTCTCGTCAGCAGGGGCTTGGGGGGCGTTCCGGCAAACAGTGCAAGTTACTACCCGTGTTTTGCCCGGGATGGCAGCGTGGTCGGCTACATCAGCACGGCTTCAAACTTGGTGGTCGGCGACAACAACGGAAAGAATGATGCTTTCGTGTGCTACGTCCCGATGGGCGCGACTGAGCGCGCGAGCGTCAATACCGTCGGAGTCGAAGGCAATGATCACACCGATAAAATCGGAATGTCCGAAGATGGTAGTTCCTGGATCCTCATCAGCAATGCCCGCAACCTCGTGCAAGGCGATCACAATGGGAAACGCGATGCTTTCGTGCGCAGAAATCAAGTCACGACGCTGATCAGCGCCAACATGTCGGGAGACCTCGGCAACGACCATACTGGGTACTGGTACCCGACCGTCTCCTTCAATGGTCGCATTGCAGCCTTCGACAGCGACGCCACCAACTTGGTGCCGGGTGATACGAATTCCCGACGCGACACTTTCGTGCGCGATTTCGACGCCGGGCCCAGTCTGACCGCGACCGGGAGCTGCCCCGGCGTGATCACGCTCTGGATTTCCGAGGCCGTTCCTGGAGCGACAGTCTTCTTCCTCAGCGGTGCAGCAGGTGTCTATTCGAAGCTCACTCCGCCTTGCCAAGGCCTCCGCATCGACATCTCAGCTCCAGTGTTGAGCGGCATTCAAAGGTCTGACTTGAATGGGCAATGCTCGTTGACGCTGACGGTGTCGGCTGGCGGCTGCAGTCTGACCTACCTAGCCGTGCAGCTCGTGAACTGCAGAGCCTCCAACGTGGTGGTGATGTAGCCGACTCGACCCTGATGGGGTGGCACACGTTCCTCAACTGCGCCAGGCCGGTTGGACGGTTCGGCGGGGATCATGTTCGTTGGGCAATAACACCGCAGGAATTGCGGTAATTGACTTTCTTCCACGAGCGATCAAGCTGGCCAGCATCGCGCTGGGATTCCACCGGCTTGTCGGCACCGTTGGCGTCGGTCCGGCATGAACTCAGCCGGTTGCTCGGCCTCATGGAAGGCTTGGGATTCGAACTGCGCGCCTCGCCCGCGCGGCGCCTCGGCTTGGAGGTCGCTGGTCAGCCGCGCGCGGATGGTGTCGGCGAACGCTACTTCAGCATTTCTTAACAGATCGAGGCAGAGCGCAAGGACTACTACGCCGCGCTCGAATCCGCGCAGCGCGACGGCTTCGAGGGGAATCTGACGACTTCCAAGTACGCGAAACTTGCCAAGTGTTCGACCGACACTGCGCTCCGCGACGTGCGAGAGCTGTTGGTGTGGGGAGTACTGCAGCAGAATCCTGGTGGGGGATGGAGCGAAAGTGGTCGCTTGGAGGCGTGAGCACACTCGAGTCTTGTCGCCGGCGAGAGTCGCCAGCGTTCGATGCTCAGAGAAGAGCCTTCAATCCTTGCAGCCGCTGGAGCACCTCCGCCCACGGCGGATACTTCCTGAAACACAGGACAGAACATTGGCGCTCGTACTCACGCTCGAGGACGTCGGCCAAGCCTCCAGTAGGAAACAATGCCTCGCTCGCGCGGAAGCGGAGTTCCGGAGGAGGTCGGTAATCGCGTGCGTAGTGCTGGCGACTGATTCGGTCATAGTCCCGGCGGATGGTCTCGTACTCCGGCGACGCGAGCATCTGAGTCACTTCGGGACGCTTGGCCAGGCAGGCGAGATCGTAGTAGTGGCGCGGGTAGCTGCCGAAGCCGCGATCGGGTCGCTCCAGATAGAGCGCGACTTTTGAATGAATGGCGAACAGTTTCTCGACAAAGGTGCGACGGAAGTGGAGCAGTCGCATCGGAAAGAATGCTTCGTCCTCCGCTTCGAGTGCAACGCCGGTCTCGCGCAGGAATTGCGCGAGCAAGGAGTCGATCGGACGCTCCTCGGTCGGCTCGCGGCCACTGGCCGTGCCGACCTCGAGCAGGACGTGGTTCGCAACTTCTCCCGGCCCGTCGAACTGCCGCTGGTAAGTGAAGGAATCACTCCGCCCGAACGTGCCGCTGCGGCTGTGTTGCGGATCGTGGCGTAGCCCCACGACCTTGCCGACTTGGTCCCGCAGACTCTTCAGTTCGCGTTGCGACTGTCTCTCATCGAGTCGGGGATTCCAGGCTTCCGGATCGAGGAAGAGATCCACGTCCTCCGAGAAGCGCTCGATCAGATTCCAACCTTTGGACAGGCTGGTCCCGCCCTTGAAGATGACGCGCGTTCCGGCGTGGGCGTGGACGGCTCGCAGCGCTTCGGTGAGGTAGTAGTCCTTCTCGATCACAGCAGGGCGCAGGCCTCGGTCACGGAAGTGCGCTGCTGCGCCCAACACCGCTTGGCTGAACTCCGGATGCTCGCAGAGCTTCACGCTTTCGCGACGCGCGCTTGCCAGGCGCCGGCATTCGGCAACGCGGCGTACACACCGAAGTCGTAGAGCGACAAGGGGCACAGTGACGCCCGCAACTCGCGCACGACGCCGGCGTTTTTGCCCATCCGCTCGCCGAGTGCACCGAGCAAGGCGCGCACCCGCGGCGGTTCGGTTGCGGCGGCGCGCGCAAGGCGCGTGAAGCGGCCCGGCTCAGCCAGCAAGGACAGAGTCTTGCGGAGTGTTGCAGCGGTGCGGAGTTCACTGTCGCGACCGCCGCAGCGCAGGAAGTCGAGCAGCGCTCCGTCGGTCGTGGTGAGCGTGGTCCACGCAGCGGGGCGGCGCGTGTGCAGGACGGTGTCCGGTCCGAGCAGCGCGCGCGGCACGCTTGCTGCGGGGGTCGCCAATTCGCGGCGTGCCGGCGTCTGCGTGCTGAAACCCAACTGACTGGCGGCGGTGACGCCCGCGGGGAAGAGCGGCGCGCTTGCGACATGCCGCGAAGTGTGGCGAAGCAGGTCCGCCGGCTGCGGCCGGCTCTTGCCGAAGGGTGTCTCGCGCGGGCGGAAGTAGAGGCCCCGCGCGACCCGATCGAGAGCGCCTTCCCGGGCCAAGCGAGACAGGGCCTGGGCCACGGCACCCGCCTGGTCGGTGGGGAAGTCCGCGAGTTGCCAGAGCCGCTCCCCGCCGCCCTCGACGCGGGCTCGGACCAGAGCAGCGGTGGCAGCCACGCAATGAATATCGGCCATGGGTCCAGTCATGTCAAGTAAATTAACAATAATACTAGCCATTGAACGATCTCAGCCAGGCTGCTTCGATGTCTGATCTGTAGAGATGACGCGTCCACAGGGCCGGAGTTACAGCCCCTTTCAAGCATCCTCGCATCCAACTTTGCTCCTTCTATGGGAGCCAGCATTGCGCGGTGGGATTCCACACCTCCACCGTGGCGCCGGTCAGGAGCGGATCCAGGAAGGCACGGGCTCCGGCGTGCACGGCTTCCAAGTCACGCCAGAACAACCGATCTTCGCGCGCCATGTGCGCATACGGCGCCGACCAAGTGCCAGGCGGCTTGGGAAGAGTGCTCGGAACCTCATGGGTGTCACGCGCTTGAAAGCACAGTTGCAAGGCCGAGCGCAGCCGCGTTGCCTCCAAGGATTGGATCGTGGCGAGCAGTGCGAGATCGGGGAGGTCCTTCACGCGCGTGTTCGGTCGCTAACGTGGCAGGGTGTAGGCGTGGAGTTTTTCGGCGATGTGCGATTCAATCGGATAGAGAAGGATGTTAGGCGCGCGGATACCCGCAAACTCCAGAGGATTGTCCGGCTGGATGCGCAGCGGCTCTCCAAAGATTGGATCGTCGAAGGCGACGTCGACGCCGAAGCGTTGACCAATGAGTCGGCCGGCGATTCTGCATTCGGCGCTCAGACGTACACCTTCGAAGCGCGCGAATTCATCGGCAGGCTCCAACCATTCCGGATCGCGAATGATCTCGAAGTGCATCCAGTCACCCAGATCCAATCGTGCGGCGCGCTGGAAATCTTCCAGCAAGCTCTCCCTGGGACCGAAATAGCGTAGATCCACGTCCTTGGTGGCGCGGGCGCGCGTAAGGCGCAGCTCGAGCGCAACGCCGCCCTTGAGCACGACGGCGTCCTTCCTGATCCGGCCGAGCCTAGCGAGCAAGCGATCGAAGATCAGGAACTGCCGACGGCGGATGAAGCTGGCGCCGCCGCCCGAGGCGGCACGCAAGCGCATTTCCAACGCCTGCCGGAAGGCTTCGGGCGACGGATAGCGGCGCATGTTCAGCCGCGCAGTCCGCCGAAACTCCGCAAGGCTGCCGCGACTTTGCTGAGTTCACGGCGCTGCACCCATCCGCGCGCGAGTGCCTGGCGCACGGCCTGGCGCAGGAGTTCCGGTGAGAGCCCGGCGAGCGCACAGTCTTCGAGCGTGCGTAACGGATCCGTGATCGGCACCGGACCGGCCCAGCCGCGGCGTCGGCGCGGGACGTCAGCGAAGTGCAGCACGAGGCCCTCCGGAACGCGCAGCCGTCGCGATTGCCAGTTGCGCGGCAGCGTGAGGTGGAGCTGCGCCGGTAGCAGATCGGAGAGTTCGTGC
>CAZCXL010000006.1:0-6558 GCA_964502625.1 uncultured Planctomycetales bacterium
CTTGGCATAGCGAATCCCCTCGGAGTCGTCCTCAAAGACTTGGCGCATGCGCCAGGCTTTGGCCGGCTGGGGAATCGACTCGCTCGTGCGCCCTTCGGAGAAGAGTTCCGCCTGGAGAAGATAGGCGCGGTCATCGTTCGTCACGGGCGAGGCGAGCCGCCAGTTGCTGAGAACGGCGGGCGCCGCAGCAACGAGAATCGCGAATAGCAGGATCGAGCGCTCGGAAAGTGCCACGAAGCGCGCAGGCAGAAAACCGAGGATGAGAAAGAGGGCGCAGGCGCCGGCTGCGATCGGCAGATCTGAGGGCTGAAAGAGGTTCGTCGCCCAGAGCAGGGTCAAGGCTGCCGGGATTGCTCCAACTGCGAGGGCGAGGAACAGACTGCGGGTCGAAACCGATCCTTGGGCCATCACGCGCTCCAGGCTATCCTCGTCGCATGGCGCTTGCCTGGCTCACGCGAGTGCAGATGCTGTGCGCAGCGGGCATCCTGCTCTGGCTTGCCGCCGCGATCGGCTTCGCCGCCCGGGACGGATTCCTCCCTTCCCGCGAACGCTACGCGACCCAGGAGGCCTCGGGCGCCGGTGCCGCGCAGGCCTTGCGCGCAGCGCTACCGCAGCGCGGGAAAAGCATCCTCGCCGTACTTGGCCATGCACCCGACGAAGGCGGCGAGCCGGCGCTAGTGGAGAAAGCGATCCTTCGCCTCAACGAGCAAGGAGTCGAAGTGCGGCGTTGCGATCTCAGCTCTCTGTATGCGGCCGCGGAAGGAGCGCACCTGCTGTGCGTCGTGGAGAGTCAGCCGGAGTTCTCGAAACTGGACTGGAGCCGCCTGGCCGGATTGCTCGCGAAGCCAGTCGTCGCCGACTTCACCACCATGCTTCCCGATGGCGCCGCAGATGCCGCGGGCATCGAAATCACCAACTTCGGCCGGCCGATGTGGCCCGCTTGGCTGGATCCTGAGTTCCAGCAGTTCGTGGAGCACGTCCGCGCCGTCATTCCGGATGAGGACGCGAGCGATGCGCGCATCTTGTTGGTCGCGGGACAGAAATACCGCACGGGTGCCACGCGCTCCCGCTGGTTCTTGATGCTGAACTACGCGCTGGCGCCACGCCGCATCTATCTCTGGAATCCGGTGGAGGCGGGCGGCTACGTCATGCAGTACTTCCAATGGGTGGACAAGGTGAACGCCCTGCCTCACTGGCCGCAGGCGCGCTACGTGCGCATCAACGACCGCGGGCTCTCGCACTTGGGGAACTCGTCCTCCGCTCCCACCCGCGCTCTCACGGAAGAGGAACTCGCCGCCGCCGAGGCGATCGGAGCCCAGTGGGTGCTCCTGCAGACGCCGAACGTCGATTTTCGGCTCGTGGACTTCGAGCTGCTGCCGCTCGAACGGGTGCGCCGTTGGTCGGAGACTCCGCGTTGAGTGCATTCGGCGCGATGTTGTTTTGGCCGGTGGCATGGGCGCTCGGACGGGCTTTGCTGCCCTCACGGACCGTGTTGCCGCGCAGCTTGTGGGAGGAAATCTCCCTGGCCTATCTGCTGGGCGCAGCCTTGATCTGCGTGTTGGGAAGTCTGGGAGTCGCCGTCGGAGTGCCCTTCGCATGGATCCACGCGCTCACTCTGCTCGGCGCGGCGTGCGCCGGAGTGATGATCCATTTCCGTGCGCGGCGGAAGTTGGAACTCGCTCCGGATCCGCTCGGATGGTCGCGCGGTGCGGCGCTGCTGCTCGCGGTCCTCGGCGTGGGCGCCGCCGTTTTCACCCTGGCGCTGCCGCTGAACGACTTCGACCCGATCTTGCACTTCGGATATCGAGGAAAGGTGCTACTCAATCAGGGCACCGTGCTGGACGAAGCCCTCCTTGGCTTCGACGGCCCCTACGGCTATGGGCGCATCGCCACGCACCCTAATTATCCGCTCGGCTTGCCGATCATGGAGGCTTGGGCCGCGCGTTGGGGAGGCTGGAGTGATCGCTGGGTGCAGGCTCCGCTCGCGTGGTGGGCGCTCTGCCTGCCGGGTGCCGTTGCCTTCGCGCTGCGCAGGATTTCGAAACCCGCCGCCCGCGCGGGAGCTCTGATCGCCGCCTGCACTCCCATGCTCTACGTGCGCGATCTCTTCGCGCTCGGGGCGCAAGACTTGCAGGAGGCCGGACTCACCAGCCGGGTGACGGTTGGCGGCGGCGCCGACCTCCCGCTGGCGGCGATGCTGGCTGCTGCTGCGGCTCTGCTGCTCGCCGCGCAATCCGCGAACTGCCGACGCGCAGCCCTTTGTGCAGGCCTTGCGCTCGGGGGAGCCGTCGCCATGAAGAACGAAGGTCTTGCGCTGTGCGGCGTCTTTCTCCTCGCCGCGGGATTGTGTCTGGCCTTGCCTGTGCGCCCGCCTCTGCGTCCACTGCTTTACTGCGCGGCCGCAGCGATCCTGGCCATCACGCCTTGGCTCGTCGTGCGTGCCCAACTCCCCACCATCGACGAGGACTATGGTTCTCAATTCTCCGTCAGCCGCGTGCTCGATGCGCTCGGCGGCATGGAAGAGCCCATGGAGACGGTGCCGTCCGGCATGGCCGAGGAGGCGGAAAATGCCTACGCGAGCCAGGTTCCGCTCCTTCGGCGCAACCTGGTCGCACGGGCTTTTGGCGAGGAACTCATAGACCTGCGCTCGTGGGGCATCCTCTGGCCGCTCACGCTCGCCGCTCTCGGATGGGCCGTGTGGCGTTGGCGGGATCCTGCTCTGCGCTGGCTAGGACTGATGGTGGGCGGTGGAATCTTGCTCTACGTACTGATCCTGTTGATCACGCCGTGGTTCTTCCCAAGCCTGCGCGACAAGGGCATTCCCGAGCGGCTCTTGCTGCATTTGCTCGGCCCGTGCGCAATGCTCGTCGCCGCTGCGTTCGCCCCGCGCGTGCGCGTAGAATAGTTTGGTGCCGCGATCCCGAACCGCTTCGCTCACGGTGCTCGCCCTCGCGGGCGTGCTGGGGGGCTGTTCGAAATCGCCCTCCGGACCTCCGGATTATCACGGGTTGCGCCCCGTGGTCCTGATTTCGATCGACTCCCTGCGCGCAGATCACTGCACGCCCTACGGGCATCGCTCTGAGATGGCGCCCGCTGAAGAGAGCACCCCGTTCCTGGCACGCATGGCCCGGGAAGGTGTCCTTTTCGAGAACGCCTCAGCCGCCTCGCCTTGGACTCTGCCCAGCCACGTCACCCTGCTTTCGGGCATGCACCCCCGCGAACACGGTGTGCGCACGCGCAAACAACGGATCTCGGACGATCTGGAATTGGTCAGCGGCCAGTTCAAGCAGGGCGGATACGCCACCGCAGGATTCTTCAGTGGCCCTTTCCTTCACAATATCTGGGGATTTGGCAACGGCTTCGACGTCTACACGCCGGGAGTCGCGTATCTCGCAGAGCGCAGCGCAGGCGAACAACTCGCCGCCGCGGGCAAGAATGAAGAGGTCGAGCTCATCCATGACCGCTCGCACACGGATTCCCGCTGCGCCGAGCAAGTCATGGACAAGGCCATGGACTGGCTCGAGGCCAAGGATCGCTGGAGGAAGCCGTTCTTCCTCTTCCTGCATCTCTGGGACCCGCACTACGATTACCACCCGCCTGCGGAGTACCGCGCGCGCTTTCTGCCCGGCGACGACGGTTCCATCCAAGGCGATGAGTTGATGAAGGAAGGATTGGAGCTGACTCCGGAGTTGAAGCGCGACTTGATGGCGCTTTACGACGCGGAGATTCGCTACACCGACGACTGGATCGCGCGGCTCTACGCACGCTTCGAGGAATGGGGAATCGCGAATGACGTGATCCTGCTCGTCACCGCGGACCATGGCGAAGAGTTTATGGAGCACGGAAACCGCGGACATCACCTCACTCTTTACCAAGAGGTCATGCACGTGCCGATGCTCCTACATGCTCCCGGCTTGGCGCCGGCGGGCCTGCGCGTACCGGGAAGCGTTTCCATCGCGGACGTGGCGCCGACTCTGCTGGATCTCGCTGGACTGCCTGGCTGGCCCGAGCGCAGCGGACGCAGCACGCGGCCGATGTTGACGGAGCCGGGAAGCGGGCACACGGTGCGGATGGATCTCCTGAGACCCACCAAGCGCATCGAGTTGCTCGGCTGGCGCGAAGGCCAGGACAAGCTGATCTACGACACGCCTGGCAAGCTCGCCTCCATCTTCGACCTAAGCACCGACCCTCACGAGCGCACTCCCCGCAATTTCCAGGATCTGAACGATCCGGACGCGATTCTGCGCCGCGCCATCGAAGCGCTTCGCGCCGAGCCGCAACGCTTTCCCTACCCGCCCCCGGACGTGTCGGAACCTGCGCACGTCACGAGCGCATTGAACCAAGCCGGCTACGTCGGCGACTGACTCACCTCTCGACTCATGAAGATTGCCATCGTTGGAACCGGATACGTCGGCCTCGTCGCCGGCACCTGCTTCGCGGAAATGGGAAGCACGGTGTGGTGCGTGGACATTGACGCCGCCAAAGTGGCGCGCCTTCAAGAAGGCTTGATCCCGATTTACGAGCCGGGTTTGGAAGAACTCGTGCGCTCCAACGTCAAGCACGGGCGCCTGCACTTCACCACGGACCTCAAGGCCGCGGTCGAAGCTTGCCGCGTGGTCTTCATCGCGGTGGGAACCCCGAGCGCCGAAGACGGCTCGGCGGATCTGAGTTCGGTGTGGAAGGTGGCCGCGGAAATCGGCCGGCACGCCAACGGACCGAAACTGATCGTGGACAAGAGCACGGTGCCGGTAGGAACGGCGGCGCGGGTCAAGCAGGCCGCTCAACAGGCCTCGCGCTACCCGATCACCGTCTGCTCAAACCCCGAGTTTCTCAAAGAAGGCGCCGCGGTCGAGGACTTCCTCAAACCGGATCGAGTCGTGGTCGGTGTGGAGTCCGACTCGGACTTCGAACTCATGCAGGACATCTACCAGCCCTTCGTGCGCAACGGGGCGCCGATTCTGCGCATGGATCCGCTTTCCGCAGAAATGACCAAGTACGCCAGCAATGCCATGCTGGCCACACGCATCTCCTTCATGAACGAGATCGCGCGAATCTGCGAGTTGGTCGGCGCCAACGTGCACAAGGTGCGCCAGGGTGTCGGCAGCGACGGACGAATCGGGAAGGCCTTCTTGTATTCCGGCATCGGCTACGGCGGCTCCTGCTTTCCGAAAGACGTGAAGGCGATCATGCACACCTCACGCGAGCACGGATACGCCTTCCAGATCCTCGAAGCCGTGGAGGAAGTGAACGCGGGCATGAAGACCCTGATGCTCGAGAAGCTCGACGCCGTGCTGGGCCGCGACCTCCGCGGCAAGCGCATCGCGATCTGGGGTTTGGCCTTCAAGCCGCGCACGGACGACATGCGCGAGGCGCCCGCGATCGAGGTGTGCCGCGGCCTACTTGAGCGCGGCGCGAAGGTCACGGCCCACGATCCAGAGGCCATCGCGAACGCGCGCGCGCAGATCGGGAACGGGATTGATTACGTAGAAGAGCCCTACCAGGCCCTGGAGGGAGCGGAAGCGCTGGTGCTCTGCACCGAATGGAACGAATATCGGATCCCTGATTTCGAGCGGATGGGCAAACTGATGAAGCGGCGCCTGATTTTCGACGGCCGCAACATCTACCCGGAAGATCTCATGCGCGAATCCGGCTTCGAGCGGCACGGCGTCGGAGTGCCCCCGGCTGGTCCGGCGGCAAATCCGCGCAGCGCGCTCCGGACCTGACCGGAAGGGCGGGCCTCCTTAGAATGGGCGGGACCCATGTCCCGTCCCGCCCCGTCCTTCGCCTCCCTCGCGCCCGACCTCCACCGTTTCGAGCAAGTCGGCGAAATGGTGGATCAATTGATCGACCTGATGCTGAATCATCGGCAGAGCGGGCACCCGGGCGGCTCGCGCAGCAAACAACCGCTGCTGGTGACGCTGACTCTCTCCGGCGTGATGCGCTGGGACATTCGCCATCCGGAGAAGGGCCTCCAAGACCGCTTCGTGCTGGTCGCCGGACATTGCACGCCTGTGATTTACGCGATGCTCGCGATCTACAACGAGGCGCTCACCCGCATGCACAAGCGCACGGGCAAGGCCAAGTACGCGGTGCCGCACGCCGCGGAACGCCAACTGCTGTGGCCCGATCTGCTCGACCTGCGGCGCAACAAAGGCTTGCCCGGCCACGCAGAGGCCGAAGGCAAGACTTTGATCTTCCGCGCCAACACCGGTCCGAGCGGACACGGCGGACCGCCGTCGGTTGGCATCGCGATGGCCATGAAGGCCGCGGGTGTCGCGGACGAAGTCAAGGTCTTCGCCATCGAAGGCGAAGGCGGGCTGACCGCGGGCGCTCACCACGAGGCCAAGCACACGGCCTGGGGCTTGGGTCTTGGCAACTTGAACTACCTCGTGGATTGGAACGACAACGGCATCGATCCGCGAGCCTATTCCACGATGGTCTACGGAGATCCGCAAACGTGGTTCGACGGCTACGGTTGGCGCACGCGCGGTACGGGCGACGGCCATGCCTACGAGCCGATTCTCAAAACGCTGCTCGAGAACGTGTTCGCGAGCGGAG